>JAUVZA010000040.1 GCA_030602805.1 Dehalococcoidia bacterium
TCTATGCCCTGGCCGGGGGAGCATTAGCGGTATTCACAGGATGGCATATCTGGGAGGCAATAAGAATACTTAGGGGCGAAGGGATACACTTAACTAAGAGAAGGGGGTAGCATGAGCAACCAAGTCTTGAATAGAGAAAAGATAGAAGCCTGTATCAAGGAAGCCGCAGAATGGTTTGCTAAACGCAGGCACTATATGACCCCTAAGGACCTACGCCCAATAGCTATGAAATATTTTACTGGGGATGAATTAACAGAGTTTTATAACTATCTTACTACAGATGAAGGTAAGGCAGAATTTAAAAAGCAACTCCGATTCCAGGCAGTGAAGCTAGGGTTATACAAAGGGGGCTAAAATGGAAGCAACAGCGGCTCTATCAGAGATATGTAAGAAAGAAGGAATATGTATAGATGGAGGTGGGGCGATGGAGATTTCTGAGCAAAGAATAGAGGAGATTGCCAGAGCGGCCGCAAGGGCGGTAGTGGAAGAAGAGACCGCTAAGACTGAGCTACCATTCCACATCGCTGAACACGAAGCAGTGGGCCACGGCCTGGTGGTTGACGAAGCAAGGGCAGAAGCCACACCCTGCAAATGCTTCGAATTTGACGATACCCGTTTTGGATGGAGTCCTGGGGTCATAGGCCTCATTTCAGAGAAGCGAAACCCTGAACAGTTTGCCAAGTATTGTAAGGAGACTATTTCCGTCTCAGATGGGGTAGCGAGAAGGTTTGAGCAGGTTAAGACAGCAGTAGGCAAGGCTCACGAGGAGTGGGAGAAAGAGGGCGGCAACCTTGCTGCGTGGTGGACAAAAGTAGGCCCAGCGCTAAGGACAGAATAAATGATACATCAAGCACGAGAAGGCGAAGAGCGTGGCAGGGGAGTGCCTCTGACTGATGTGGAAAGGGTGATGAGGCACTGGGGTGTTGACTATGAAACTGCCTGCTACTGGCTCAGCATTCACTCGGTTGATAAGCTGCTCCCTGAGCGGGGAACAGGGTTAAGCCAGGATTTAAGCCCCGTTGAGCAGATGGGAAAGACAGTCTTCTATGCCATTCTCACCGGGGTCGGAATTGCCCTCGGATTTGCTATAGCAAAGAAAATTGGTGAGAGGGTTAAATAAATGGACAAAATCAACATAGTCAAGAATGTTGGCACACCGGTTGAGGAGAAGCAAGAAATACAGAGTGAAGGTTATATCCTGTTTTATATGGACAAGGCCAAGGCGAAGATAACAGGCACTCTTGACCTTCACATGTTCGCCCCGCTCATTCCTGCGATAGTGAAGTTCTTCGCCGAGAAGATGAAGAGCAGCTGATTATCTGTTATTCTTCCCACACCTTGAGCCTGAAACCGCTAGCACTTCATCGCCATAATAAAGGTGTAGAAGCTCGCAGTTGTTCTCGCAATCCTCACAATGCCTTATCTCAGTCCTGTATCTGGTGTCTAAAATAGCATCACCCCTAAATCTAGTATGCCCGTTCATATTCTCTTCAGTAAGCAAAGCTATGCCAACAGCACCCATATAGCTGCAGTTCTCTGGAACCAGGATGGGTTGCCCCAGCTCCTCCTCAAATGCCTTCACCAGCGCCTTATTCAGAGCTGTTGCCCCCTGGAAGACAATAGGGGGTAGCAATTTCTTTCCCTTGGCCAGTGTCGCCAGGTAATTCCCCACCAGTGCCCGACAAAGACCCATTAGAATATCCTCCACTGGTCTGCCTTTACTCATCTGGGAAACAGCATCACTCTGGGCGAAGATCCCGCACTTGCCGGCCAGTGTCGCCGGGTCCTTGCTCTGTAGGGCAAGGTCGCCAACATCTTCAATTTTAACCCCAAGCCTGTTGGCTATCGTCTCAATCATGCTACCGGTGCCGCCACCGCAGCTGGCGTTCATCTGGAAGCCGCTGAGAACATTGCGCCTAACCAGCATGAGCTTTGAGTCCTCCCCACCAATGTCGAGTATGGTTTTGACATCGGGGTACTCCTTCAAGGTGGCTACCATATGGCTCATGATCTCGGAATCCAAATAATCTCCCCCGACCAAACTTTTTACAAACTCTTTGCCGCTTCCGGTGATGCCCACGCCGCCAACCTTCACTCTGGGGAGCTGCCTCAAGCCTTCTTGGACAGTGGAGATGAGTCCCCTATTCTTGAGGTAGACTTTATCTACCAGAGCGTCGCCCTCAAGAAGAGCCAGCTTAACGCTTACGCTGCCGACATCAATCCCCAAGAAATATCTCATCCTTTATCCTTAAACAAAGAGACAGGCTATTGGTGCCTGCCTCTTTATATTATAGCCTATAGTCTTCTTTTCAGGAAACTAGTACTGCTTTTCTTCTCTTTAGCATTGAGACAAAGGTCTCGAGGCGTGTGGAAAATTGAGCATCAGATAAACTTTCGTCAATCGGAAAACGATAAAGCGGAGTTTGATACTTATCGGTCACATGGTCGACTAGAATCTCAGCGACGCACTCCGGAAGACAGGAGAGGGGCATCAGGTGTATGACGCCATCAAAACCGAGCTTCGCATAATGAATGGTATTATATATTGAGCAGAAGCCATGGCCCCCTAGTTCCTGCGTCAATAGCTCCCTAGCTTCCCTCTTCTCCTCGCGCTTGTCAAGAAAGTCCAGATGCATCTCTTTTTTGATGAAGTCAGATAGGGTTAGCGACATGTGGATGTTTGCCCCCATCTTCTGCAGCTTATCTACAATATCAAAATTTATGTCTCTAGCCCACAGAGTGTATACCTCACCTACCAGCCCTATCCTCACAGAGCCGGTATTTCTGCTATATACTCTCTCCTCAGCCTCCTTTATTTGCAGGGCCATCTCCATCATCGCCTTCATCATATCGGCAAAGGAGGCACCGCTAATCCTCCTCAGCTCAGGGAGAAAGTTATCCATAGTAAGGACACGCATATTAAACTGATACCCCAGCTTCCTCAAGGTGTGTGCCTGTAATTCGTGGTAGTGCTTAAAGCGACAAAGCCCACAGGTGGAGAACATCAGCAGGTCAGTAGCGCCATGTTCCAGGGCCCAGATTTGCTGGCCTAAGGTCGATTTAAAAGGAAAACACTGAAAATCTGGACTTTGCATCACCCCCAGCTTAACAATATCGCTGGTCACCTTTGGGCACATCTGAACCTCAACCCCTAAGCCCCCAAAGAACTTCTTGATGCTATTGGAGTATATCCCCAGCCTGGGTATGCCAAGTTTCATTTGCTCACCACCCCAAGATAATATAGTTTATTTAATTATGCTTGACAGCACGTAAGACTCTCTCTTAATCAATTGTCCAAATTTCGGCTTCTTTCCTTAGTCGTAGTCGGCGAAGATATCGGTCTACAATTATCGCCACTAGAAGGAAAGAGCCTACTACTACCTGCTGTATAAATGAGCCTAAGGCTATTAAATTCATCCCATTCAGTAGCATGGTTATAAAGAATGCTCCTAAAAGAGCACCGGGAACATTCCCTCTTCCACCACCAATTGCAGTCCCGCCAAGCACTGCCGCGGCTATGGCTTGGGGCATAAGTGATGCCCCCATCGTTAGCTCACCTGAACCTGCCCGAGCAGTTAACAGCACTCCGCTGACACTTGCCAGAAGCGAACAAATCACATATGCCAAAAGTGTATATTTCCTCGTAGATATCCCTGAGTGTATTGCTCCCCTTATATTTCCTCCTATTGCCCACCAATAGCGCCCAAGACGAGTCCGATTCATAAGCATAAACAGACCGATGGCAATGCCTATCATAATTAAAAAAGGCAGGGAGACACCGCCTATTATTTCACCCTTTCCTAGAGTTGTTTTAAAAACCTCAGGGAGACCAAAAACCGGATGCCCTCTCGTTAGTACAAATGCAGCCCCTGCGCAAATTGACATGGAACCAATCGTTACTACAAATGCGTCAACCTTCAGAAATGCGATTATTAACCCATTAAATAGACCTATGCCGAGTCCGACTAACAATCCAGCAAGAATCCCAAGGATAACCATAGCTGTCGGGTCTGCAAATATTTCCATCTTCATTGTCATCGTGGTAACAACACTAGTAAAAGCTATTAAAGTACCTATACTCATATCAAAACCGCCTACGATAAGAGGTAACATCTCCCCCATTGTTAGTAAGCCTAAATAGGTGGTTTGTGTTAGTACGCTCTTGAAATTAAAGAGGCTTAGGAAAAGAGGGTTCATAATCCCAAAGCTAATTATTAATCCAATTATCAAAGGGACTAAAATGCCCACTTCTGTCAAAGCCTTGATTGTAAGAGAGCGCATTACTCCCCCCCATTGCTTGACCTTCATTTCAGCGCTCGACCTCCAATCTAAACGCAAGACTAAATCTTCCTCATCGTGGTCGTAGCAAGTATTGGTCTGTAGCTACTGCTAGTATAAGTAAAAAGCCCACTGCTATTGCCTGTTCAAATGAGCCTAGGCCCATTAAATTCATCCCGTTCGACATCATGGTTATAAAGAATGCTCCTAAAAGGACACCGGGAATATTCCCTCTTCCACCACCAACCGCAGCCCCGCCAAGCACTGCCGCGGCTATGGCTCTTAGCATAAGGGGAGCCCCTAATGTCATCTCGCCTGAACCCACCCGAGCAGTTAACAGCACTCCGCTGATACCTGCAAGAAACGCAGAAATGGCATATGCCAAAATTATATATTTCCTCGTAGCTATCCCTGAAAGTGTTCCTGCCCTTACATTTGCTCCTATTGCCCAGAAATAGCGCCCAACATAGCTTCGGTTCATAAGCACATACATACCAGCAGCAATGCCTATCATAAATAAAATGGGTATGGGGAAGCCGCCTATTGTGCCAGCCCCTAAGACCTCATGGAAAGCATCGGGGAGACCAAAAACATTAGTCCCCCTCGATACTATAAAGGTAATCCCTCCTACAATTGTCATCGTAGCAATCGTTACTATAAATGGAGAAACCTTGAAATAGGCGATTACTGACCCATTAATCATACCTATCCCCAGTGAGGCCAAAATTGCCGCACTACACCCCATGACAACCATAATTGTCGGGGCAAAAACAGGCGCCTCGTACCAACCCATGCCCCCTTTCATTACTGTTGTGGAAATGATGCTAGCAAAAGCTATTAGAGCACCTATAGATAGGTCAAAACCGCCTACGATAAGAGGTAACATCTCTCCCATGGCTAGTATGGCTAAATAGGTGGTTTGTCTTATTACATTCAGGACATTTAGCGTGCTTAGAAAAATAGGGTTCTGGATATTAAAGAAAGTTATTAATACAATTAACAAGGGCGGTAAAATGCCTACCCTTCGCAAAAGTTCAAGTGGAGACCGGGTTGTTATTCTCCCTCTGTCCATCATTTCAGCGCTCGGCCCTCCAATGCAAAAAGGTAATGCGCTAATTTTTCGCGTGTAAGTTCTTTGTGATCTTCCTGCTTAAAGATGCTGAATTCATACATCACTATAACAGAATGACATAAGTGCAAAAGTTCAGGAATTTCAGAACTAATATATATAATTGCTGCTCCACCTTTCGCTAATTTATTGATAAGCTCAAAAAAACCAATCTTAGACCCCACATCTATACCACGGGTTACCTCATCAAAGATGAAAATTGTTGCCCCTTTAAGGAAACCTCTGGCTATAATCACCTTCTGCTGATTCCCCCCACTTAGATACTGTAACTCTTTATTCATATCGTCTGGTTTGATGTCTAACTTTTCAATTTGTTCCCTTACGGCTTCTATTTCCCTTGCTTTTTCAATAAATCCCCTGACTGCAAATTTCTCTAATAATACTGGGAGAGACTGATTTTCTTTTATATCCCTACATAAGGCTAGCCCTTCTAGCTTGTCAGCGGGGGAATAGATTAATCCTCTCTTGAGACTGTCGCTTGGCGTCAGATGTTTAGGGAGCTTCTCTCCAGACATAATTATCTCGCCTTCAGTTATCTTGTCTAGTCCAAATAAAGCTCTTCCTACATTAGATTTACCTGAACCAGGCAACCCTCCAATTCCAAGAATTTCACCAGCTCTTAAATCAAAGGTTATATCCTTTAATCCACTTTTCGTTGACAAATTGTTCACTTCAAGTACTTTGTTAGTAATTTCTGTTCCTAACTCGGGATATATTTCCCTCTTGCGCTCCCCTACTATACTTTTTATAAGATGAGCTTCTGTTATATCCTCTCTATTTTCCAGGACATCAATTTTCTTCCCATCCCGAAGAATGGTTACTCTATCCCCAATCCCCGTTATTTCATCCATTACATGGGAAATATAAATAATTCCTTTTCCTTCTTCTTTCAGTCTCGCTACAATCTTAAATAAACTTAGTTTTTCTGTCTCAGCTAAGGCGGATGTGGGCTCATCAAGAATCATAATCCGCGTATCTCTCATAAAGGCTTTAGCAATCTCAACTATCTGCCTCTCCGCTAGGGTTAAATAAGCTATTTTTTCGTTAAGGTCAACGTCAAAGCTCAATGCTAGGTTTTTCATAAATGTGACTGCTCTTTCTCCCATCTCCCTCTTATCTAACAAACCGTGGCTGCCAAGCTCTTGACCCAAAAATAAGTTTGCAACTATACTCAGTTCAGGAATGAGGCTAAACTCCTGATGAACCGCACTAATTCCCAGCGACTGAGCATGGTGAGCATTCCTAAGGCTCACCTTTTTACCACTGATATATATATCACCCTTATCAGCAGGGTAAACCCCAGACAGTACGTTCACCAAAGTAGTTTTCCCTGCTCCATTTTCCCCAAACAATACATGAACTTCTCCGCAGCGAAGGTCAAAATCAACATTATCTACGGCAAGGCAGCCCGGGAATGTCTTTGTTATATCTCTCATCTGTAGCAGCGGCTCATGATTTCCTGTCATATCAAATAACCTCCGCAAACACACTATCTAGACTACCTAAAGAAGAGCAAGAAGCGTATCCCTCCAGTTAGGAAAATAACGCTTATAGAGGGAAATAGGAGGGATACGCCTCTTCATCTCCGACGTCACCAATTTTCCGCAACTTCCTGTAAGCACTCACCTCGTCCCAAATTTTTTGAATATCGTCTCACCAGGTACATACTCAAAGATAGCTTCGTATCCTTCTGGCTCTAGTGTGCTTCCCATAGGGAATGCTCCAATGTTTTCGGGGGTGAGTCGGAAAACTACCGGACCGATAGCAACTGGAATATCCTCTTTAGCAATTCTCCCCTCAAGGTACATTACAGCTAAACCCATAGCTATTCTTTGCTGGTCAACAGCCTGGTCAGTAGGAACAGCAAATATCTCCCCTTTTCTAACGTGCTCTATACATAGTGAATCCTGAAAGCCAGCGCCTATCTTGACCTTACCTTCTAGTCCCATTGCCCTAGCTGTATAAACTGCTGCCGACGCTGCTGGGGCACAACCACATAGGTAATGAAGTTGGTCTCCATAGGTAGTAAGAACATCCTCAACCAAGATTAATTGCGCAGCCTTCTCATTATCTCCCCACCTAGTTACCACATGCTGTATGGTAACATCAGCACGTTCCGCCATATATTCGTCTAAAGCTGTGATGAACCCTTCCTCCCACGCAATTGACCATCCGGCTCCAGGGGGACCAGGGAGCGTTGCAACCGTTGCCATTTTTTGGCCGCTATCCCTCATGTCTTGTACCAGTCCCATTCCGCATTGATAACCCATCTCCCAATAGGAAACTTCAACCCTTGAAAGTAGTCCGGAAGCATTCATATCATTGACCACGCATATTACCGGCACACCCTCCTCTACAGCCCAGTTTGTTAGTTCGTTATTGCCTTCATAGCTTATCGGGTCAAGTAGGATTATATCTACCCCGAGTGTTACCATATCTTCCATTTGGGCCAGCTGCTTCTCTAAATTAACATAGCCACCGGCTGATAACAGGATAGTCTCAACCCCAAGCCTATCAGCCTCTAAAAAGACACCATAGTTATTGATTAGCCAATAAGCGTTCATGAGCGGGAACAGAACCGCTATCTTCCAAGGCTTTGTTGCCGGCTCTGGCAGCTCCCACGGCTCTATGACTACTCTTCCCTGCTCGATTTGTTCCTGAATAGTAACATCTCGCGGAGCGTCATAAACCTTAAAGGCCGTAATAGGCCGCAATGCAGGGTCCTCCTCTACCGCTGGTTCCGGTGGTGCTACCTCAGGTGGTGACGGCGCTTTTTCCGCTGGCGTTGGCGCTGGTGCCTCAGGTGGCGCTTCTGGAGGGGCAGCTGCTGGTTTTCCAAAACAGCCGGGTACCGCTATTACCAGCACTGCTATCAGGCTAACAACGATGATTAACTTTCGCAGATCTCTTCGCTTCAATGTAAACCTCCTCTAAACTTTTTGTTTTCATAACATCTCAATTATTGTTCACTTCATACGGCATCACCTCTCCTTTCGTCCAGCCACCCAGTGACAGTTGTGGGGCTTTGATTACGACCACTGTCACTGAGTGACCACATACCCTTAATAGTCGCTGTATTGCCACGCAGGAGCTTTCTTAAGCTCTTTAAATGCCTCTGGGTCATGACTCGGCCAGTGCGTTGCATTTAATTCTTCGACTATTCGTTTCTGCCTTCGTATAGATGCTACGAATGTTTCTGGCTCGTATACAAAGCCGGGGGGCCACTCATCGTTGAAATTCTCCCTCAAATAGCTGCTGTCGCCAGGGAGCATAAAAGCCTGTCCCTTCTCTGGCATCACCAGAATACTCATCGTCCCAGGTGTGTGGCCTGGTGTGGAGAGGCAGTATACACCGGGAACTATCATAGCATCGCCCTCAATCGGTTCGAATAGATCCAATAACGGGATATATTCACTCGGGCAGTAGGAAATTAGCATGAAGGGGTCCGGCTTAGCTGCATACCGTATCTCGGCCATTTGACATACATGCTTGGCTTTTGTGAATAATTTCGCAGCCCCGGTATGGTCGAAGTGCAAGTGAGTGTATAGAACGTAGTCAATGTCCTCGGCTTTTACGCCGAGTTTATCAAGTTGATACTCATAAGTCTGCTCAGGGGTCTGCTTAATAGGCCCGAAAGCGATTCCTGCGTAACTGATCCTCCTTTTGATTTCTGGGTCGTTAGGGTCTTGCCCGCAATCAACTATTATTTTGGCGTCGGGCGTCTCAATATAGGAACCCCAGATGGGTATCCACCATTTTCCGTCGCCTTGCCCTCGAAGGTATGTTAAGTCGGTCTTCCAGATACCAAGCTCACCGGTATCTAGGACTGCCCATTTTACGTTTTTTGCCTTCTGAAGCTGATGGAACACTTCTAAACCAGGTCTCCCACTCGGTATAAATTTCTCCATTGTCTACCTCCTCGTATGCTACATTCTCAGCTACATGGTGAAATTAACCTTTGCCGCCGCTGGGGGGACACCACCCCCCCAGCGGTCCTAAAGAAGGAGTTAGGTGAAGAGAAAAGGGCCCAGAGGAACATTTAGCCTCTGAGCCCTTCAGCACATTTATTTGACTTATCTTCAGGGTTGCTTTATAGTTAAAAATGCTCATCTGTTTTCACTTCTCGAAAGACCTGCGGCAACAGGTCTTTTCCTGTCTTAGCCAGAATTTCCCCTTTTACCCTTCACAATCTCCTGGGCTTTCTTGAGCCACTCCTGGTCGAAGTACCTGACACCGTTGTTATCAACAAAGCTCGGGGGCGGCAAAGCTCCACGATCAACCCAACTTACCATTTGACCCACCTTCATACCAAGCTGCTTAGCCACTTGAGTTGTTGTCAGCTGACTGGTCACTCTCGGTCTAGGCATCTTATCTTCCGCCTTATTAGTTAATAGCACATTATTCAGGGTTTGTCAAGGGGTATCCATCTAAAACTATTAAAATCAGATAAAATCAGGGCATAGCCATCTAATCCTATCTTTGCCTTTTATCCGCCATTATGATATTGTGTTAACGTTTTTTCAAAAGGAGGCTATTGCCAATTCAACAAGAACCAAAGAAAATCGAGCGGATATTCTATACCTTCCAGGAAGCCCAAGAGTTTCTCAACATCAGCCACGATACGTTATATAAGCTTATGAAGCAGGGGCTCCCTTCTCACAAGATTGGTAGGAAACGGGTTTTCTTAATAGAAGACCTTATTTCCTGGATAAAGGAACACTAACCGCCGCCTCGGGCTTTCTCCTCAACTTGTTTTAGGCACTCAGGCCTATCATTGCAATACTTGTAGTTCATTTGGCCCAGCTCCCTCCCATCGATTATCAAAGGAACAGATAATACCGATATCTTCTCGTCAGGCCTCTCATCCCCGCAGGCATCACACCTCCAGGTCAGATTCTTAAAGTCCATTTCATTTCCCTAGTTTTATTAGGACAGAAGGAGGGTAAGTAGCGTCGTGCTCTACCCCGTCATAATGCTTGCTCACCAATCGCACTCCCTCTTCGTGTTCATAGATGCTGGCGACGAATATACCATCACGCCATACTTCAACCATAGATCGCTCAGTCATACTGTGGGTGGATAGTCGGAACTCAATCATCTTTACCTCCCTTCACCAAGCATCAAAATAAAGTTAATTATCTTACTCACCGATAGTCAATTATCAACTTCCCCACCAGGTGGTCCAGCTCATGGCAGGCTATCCGCGCCCTTTGTCCCCTGAGCCTATACTTTACCGGCTTTTGATTCTGGTTTAACCCCTTAATGACCACCTGCTGTGGTCGTTTCACCTTCACCACTACCCCAGGAAGGCTGAGGCAGACTTCCGAACGAACTTGATGCCCCTTTTCTTTGTGAAGAATAGGATTGACTATACAGACCGACGGCGAGGGCGTCATCACCATAACAAATATCCTGAGATTATAGCCCAGCTGGTTGGCAGCCAACCCCAGGGTATTGTAGATCTCTTTGAACTCCTTCAGCCCCTTGAAGAGGTTATCAACGACCTCGCCAATGTCGTCGTTATCCTTCACCCACTCAGTTGGCCTGCGAAGCTGCTTGATATCAGTGACTATATTCATTGTTCCTTCCCCTTTGGTTCCCCAGGGCCAAGCAAAAAGCCCTTCTGCTTCACTTAATCCCCCGCTCCTTACATATCACCTCGTAGGCATTTTGCAGGCGCTTAAACTTGTTCGCATCCCCACCTTTATCTGGATGGTAAAAGAAGACCTTTTTGTGATAGAGGTCCTTTATCAAGTCAGTAGGGTCATCGGGACTTGCCCCCAAGATGCCATAGGCATCCATGAGATCATCATGGGCCTTCATCTCAGGAGTAGTCCGCATCAGCTCAGTGCTAGAGGCTAAGCCGGCATAGGAGACTCCCTGCTGCTCCGCAATCCGCAGTCTATCCAAGAGAAGAAAGCACTGACGTAGATTTATCTCCTTGCGAGGGAAGGAAAAGCACTCAACGTGCTGCCACTTATTAGCGCGGAAGTAATTGACAATCATCCCCGGCCCACGGTATCCCCTATCCACCTTTTCCTTTGGTATCGCCTCAAATAGATCAAGCTCCCATTTACGGAAGCAATCCCTTAAATCGGCTAAAGTCCTATCAATTGGCGGTGCTTTGAATACTCCCATTTATCCTTCACTCCTTTCTAAGGTGGCTATGGCTGTTGTTGGTTGGCTCCCTTCGACTTGCAAAACTAAATCCATTAAGCAGCGCAGCGACCTTCTCGCCTGGTCCCTCCCGATATTCTCTTTGGCGGCGATAAACATAGCCAGGATCTCATAGGCGTCCAGGTCCTGCCGGCGTAGCACCGACATGATTCTCTTTACCGCAGTTTTGGAGACCCCAGCCCTGGATGCCACAATACTAGCTACATCATCTTGTTTTAGGCCGAGCTTACTTAGGGCTTCAGAGGCAGTGTTAATATGCTCGGCAGCCACCGCCAGTTTTTGTTGCGTCTCATATATGCCCTCTAGGAATTTGACCATTTCATCAGATAGAGTAACCTTCACCTCAGTCATGTCGCTTTCCTCCTTCCTTTCCTGCATAATGCGTAGCTGGGGTTTTTAGGGTGGCCCCCTTTCCAAGCCTAGCCAGGCACGAAGCACCGCCCGGACATAGCTGATGTGGAATTTCTCATGGCTGGCAGCTTCCCTGAAGGCCTGCTTAATGTAATCCAGCGGCACGCCGCCGGCAGATAATTCTCTTGCCAGATCTCGTAATTGGGCTGATTCTCGGGCACTTGGCTCGCGGGGGATAACTTTATGGGGTTCTTGAGCTGGCACTCTGCCCCATTCAACCTTAAAGCATTGGGTCAATTCTTTTAATATTTTAGATGTGTCAGCTGTAGGTGAGGGTAAGGCTTTCTCACCTGAGAACTCACCTGAAAGCTCAGGTGCATTTCCTTTTCCTCTTCTGTTTCCTTTTCCTTTTCCCTTTTCTTTTTCTTTTGGAAGGGTTGTTAAGGGAGACCTTTGTGGGGCTTTCTCACCTGACGCCTCACCTGAGGAATTGTTCTCGTTCACCTGAGAACTCACCTGAGAGCCCCAGTTTACAGTTACTACCTCTTTGGCTCCCTTTTTATAGCGTAATCTATCCTGCCAGCCCTCTGGTGGGTCATACTTCGATGGCCAGGCCCATTGCAACCTCTGCTCCTCCCACCAGTCCAGCATCTGGATGGCTCTAGTCTTTGAGGTAGAGTAGACCTTTATAAATCCCTGCGTTTCTAACTCCTTCAGTAGTTCAGGGATATCCGTCTTTGTGATATGGTCAATGTTGGGGCAGACGGCATACTTAATCTCGTCAGGGTCCCCGGAAAGGCGGCCCTGGTCATCACCGTTTATCCACAGTCTGTCATAGAGTAGGGCAGCCTTTAGGCTAAGCCTTCCCATCCTGGGATCTGTTGACAGGCTCTGTGGTACCAGTCTGCCCCGGGCGGTGGTTCTTCTCATTGAGTCCTCCTGCCCTTGACAGGTTTGACCTCAAAGCCCCACTCGTGTCCACAATTCCAGCACCGCCAGCCGACATCGGCCACTGTGTGCCCGGCTATCTGGTAATTCCTGACAGCCGTCTCGTGCTCCCCGTGGTGTTTCCCCTCAGCACCGCAGCTGGGGCATTTCTTACCTTCATCTGTCATCTTTCAGCTCATTACTTTCCTGTTATAGCCTGTTCATAAATAGTAGGTAACACAGCAGCAAGGTGGACAATCTCTATTCTAAATTTCTCAGTAACACCATTAGTAAGGTGTTCAGAGGTCATTTGGCCCAGCTGCTCTTGACAGACTAACAGCAGTTTAGGAATATCTTGCTTGCCCCACTTAGCCTCGTTAGCTGTCGTCTGTAGCTCTACCTTCTTGTTGAAATCTGTAGTGTTCATAGTCCCTCCTTTTTTATTTTTTGATGACCTCCAGTTCCTTAAATTCAATATCCTCCACTATGACCTCCGGAGCGTATTTCTCGCCACCGAGCAAGCAGGCTTTCTTGATACCGGGAACACAGAGTTGATTGAACTTACCAAGCACTACTTGGTTATCAAGGACGAGCTGAAGGTTTATTAAAGTTACCTGTCTCTTTTCACCCTTTGCCATTTTCTCACCTCCAAGATAAGTGCTATTATTTTTTAGCTTACAACTTCTCAGCTTCTACCGACTCAAGCACAAACTGGAACAGCCCGTGATATGGCTCCTCGCTTATAACCTCCCCCTTCTTCAGCTTCTCCCGCAGCAAATTCAAACACTGCGACTTTGCTACCTCCTCTTGGTCAGTCGTAATCCCCGTCACAAACTTCCCCTTAATCGTTATTTCCCACATCTTTATTCCCCCTTAAGATAAGCACTATTATTTTTTAGCTTTCAGTGCTCTGATTTTCTGGAAGCACTCCCAGGCTGACTCGGTTACCTCGAGCATTGTTTTATACCCGAGCTCCTTCCAAACCTGGGCTGGCTGCAGACTCCAGAAGTGGAAGCAAGCCTTACATAAGGCATTGAGATCTGGGATATCCTCTTCAGTTACCTCGTCGGGGGACTTTGTCTCGGCGGGCGGCGCACCGGCGCTTTTTTTA
>JAUVZA010000085.1 GCA_030602805.1 Dehalococcoidia bacterium
TTTCCTCAGACTCAGCTAGACCAGGAAAAGATCTCTGAGAGCGACCGATATATCATATGCACTACCTGTTCTGCTGATAAACTGCGTCGCTCATAGCGCTCCCTTAATCCTTCCTAGCCTATCACCAAGGATTATATCACATGTCGGGTCAGAGTACTTGGTAGTGGAACGGCATGGCTAATACAAAAAGGAAGAATAGTTAGTCCTCAAGCTGAGTTTGGCGCCACCTTGGGTAGACAAAAGAGACTACGATTAGAACTGCTCCTCCAATCAAAAGACCAAGGCTGAACCATTGTAGCGGAGCCAGAAGGTCATTAGCTAGCTGTGGTAACAACTCCTGGAGGTGAGACGGGATATCAAGTTGCGCTATCTGTTTCCCGGCGAAGTATTTAGCCACGAGAATGCCCGCAAACCATGGAACTCCACAAGTCAAGAAGATGGTGCCTACCTTGCGAGTAGCACCCCTTACCTCGCGATTTAAGAGGACAATACCTGCGATTAGCAGCAAAATAAAGCCAATTAGAATTTTGTATCCGAGTTGGAAGTAGCCAACATACTGCCTTGCCAGCTCAAGTCCCTCCTCAGCCTCGGCTAGTGCATCGGCGATACCTTGCCTTGCTTGCTCAAGCTCCTCCTCAGCCCCAGCTAGTGCCTCAGAAATCTGTGCTGGCACCTCAGTCCCTAGTAAGGTTTCATCAATCTCAACGGTTGCTGGTATCATTTCAGCCAATTCTGCAAAATACTCATCAAACAGCTGGTTGAGTTCGCTTTGAGGTAAGTGGGCATACTCTGGTGGTAGTGAGTCCATGAGGGCTTCTCTCAAAGTGTCTTCCAGGTTTTCTATTATCGGTTCCAGCGAGATTACTATGCTTATACTTTGGCTTTCCCCTAGCAGGTAATCAAAAATGGGGTCAGCAGCGGCAATTAGTTCCTCTTTTATCGTAGGTTCAAGTTCAGCAATAATGTCATCCAAGTGTTCAGTCAGAAATTCCATCTCTTCAGGAATGTTCCCGGTAAGCTGCTCACTGAGAATTTCCCCGGCTAAGGAGGCTATATCGAGCTCATTCACCAGGGAGACGACGAAGTCTGTATTAAGGAAAGTATTCCTTAGCGTAAGCGCCAAGTCTGGGCTTTGTCTTTTCCCTAGTAAGTAGTCAAAGATAGAGTAGGTGGCAGCATTTATCTGTTCTTTTACCGGGGATTCAAGTTTGGTGATAGTATCAATCAGGGCAGCCCCCAACTCTTCTGGGAACTCTTCTTCGGACACTTGCTCACTAATAAGTTCCTCTGCTAATGAGGACACATCGAGCTTGTCCAGTTCAGAGGTGATGAAGTTTGGGTTGAGGATAGTTTGATTTAACAGGAACGCAATACCGAAAATGGATAGAGATAGGAAAAGAAGGAAGCTTAAAAGACCGATAGCCAAGCCCTTAAGGAATTTCATTTAGATAGCATTCTCCAAAGAAGGTATGATGTAATAATAGTTTTATAGATGCTACTACTAAAGCTCCTTCAATATCAACCCGTGGGCGCAGGTTGAAGCTGCCGAGGAAGATGAACTTCTATCCTTACTGGAGTTCCTTTCAAGCTGACAAGATGTTCAAAGGGATCGGCCGTCCTCGTGATAATGTTGACGGCTGAACCACTGTAGCGCTTCCCTGAACTAAAGAAGGTTTAAGCAAGCGCTTACTATTTCTTCCTCACCGGATACCTGATGATGGTTTTGGGGACTTTGGCATCAGGCTTGGTAAGGTATTCTTCTTCGTGGACGCCAGCTATCTCGTAGCCATTGTCTTCAATGAACCGGTGCAGGCGCTCAACAGTGGCTTCCTCTTGGTCATAAGCTCCGAGGTGGAGAATCTGGGCAATCGTGCCATATTCCCAGGTTTCAATCTTCACTTCAATGCCAGGGACTTTCTGGGGTAGGGAGGTGGTATCCTCAGGGATGGGCAAACCGATAATGTGAGTCCATTCATCTTTAGGGACAAGTTGGGCATTAGGATAGCGGGCACGGAGCCCACTGACCTTGAAGGTAGGCAGCCCCTTCTTCTTGAGGTCGAACTTTAGCGTGTAAACTGAACCATAGAGCGCCGGCATGGTTTCCGGGAAGACCTTATCCGGAGCACCTTTGGTATGAACCACCGCCATCTTTTGCGACGGCATTTCCAGGATTTGAGGCTCTTTCTTGGATGATTTTCCTGGCGCCATGTGATTACCTCCTTTGTTAAATGGCTATTTTTATCCCTGTTTAGTCCTCTGCTCCTGTATCAGCTTCTCGCCATACTTAAGCAGGAGCTTGGCTCGCTCTGGGGATACCTTCTTTGATTCTAAATAGGCTTTTAGTGCGTCAAGGGGGAGTATTTCTTCGGCGGTCCACTTCCCTAGTCTAAGGCGGGTCTCTCGCTGTATATCCTTGGCAATAGTAAAGTAGTGAGCCTCTTTTACCGCATTCCTGATGTCATTGTCTCTAAGCTGACCCTCAATTTCGGTTGGCAGGCTGATGTTTAGTCGGACTATGGCATCCCTGATGCTGTCCTCTTGCTCAGCAATAGCCCTGAGCACGGTTGATGTGGGGTCGGTGTCCTGCAACTCAATACCAATGTTAATGGTGAGAAAGCGGCGCCCGGTTACCTGGTGGAAGTCAAAGGAGACTTGTCTTTTACCTGTTTCCTCATCTGGCTCAATTTCTACCAGGTAGAACCCCTTGTCATCTTCCTCCTCGCTAAAATCCAGCCGCTCTAGGCTACCGGGATAGACTACCGGCGGATTATGGGACAGAACCTGGTGCTTATGAATATGACCCAAGGCTATATAATCAAAAGCAGGATTAGCCACATTACTTAGTAGCAGCATGTGCTCTTGCCCTATGGTCATTGACCTCTCTGAGCCTACCTGGGCGCTGGAGACCCAGGCATGAGCAGCTAATATTGAAGGTAGCTTCGGGTCAAGGTTTGAGATATTGGTGGCGATAATGTTGGTTAACACCTGCTGTAATCTTTGATTAATCTGGTCAAAGTTAAGATTTTTAGTCTCTTCTTTGCTAAATAGACCGCTGCGTCTTAGCCAGGGTAGGGAGGCTATTTGAATAATGCCACTGTTGGTTGGGATGCGGTAAATGTCAGGGCGGTTGGAGACGTAAACATTTTTAACGGCTAGGGTATCGAAGATTTCGGTGCTGGTAGCCCGACCTATAGCGTTGGGCAGGTCGTGGTTACCGATGAGGAGGAAGATGGGGATACCACTGGTGGACAAGCAATTTATGCGTTTAGCAAATTCCCGCTGCTGAGTCTGGTTCGGCTCACGACTCTTATAGGCATCACCGCAGAAGAGAACAAGGTCTACCTTATTTTGCAAGGCATAATCTACAACCTGGTCAAGGGCGGATAGGAAGTCAAGGAAGCGCGAGGATAATCCAGTAGTCGGGTCAATACGACCGTAGCTCTCAACACCAAGGTGAAGGTCGGCAAAATGGAGAATTTTCATTAGGTAACCCTATCCCCCTTTATCCCCCTTCCCCTTATTAAGGGGGAAGATTATTTGTAAGAGGGGGCTTCGCCCCTCTTACACCGCTTTGCTTACCTCTTTGTAGATAGAAGAGAGCTAAGAAGCGAAACTTTTGATAAATCTGTCAATTTCTCAGAGGGTTGAGCCATCAAATCAAATCCCTTTTTGCCATCTTCTATCCGTGGAAATAAATGCCAGTGCACATGACAAGCTTCATCTAAATATGCCAAGTAAACCTTTGTTGTCTTGAATGCCTTGAGAAGGGCATTACGTACCATATTTACTATATTCATTAGATGTTGATAATCTTCTGGAGAGAGATAACTTAGGTCTTCCACCTCTTCCTTCCAAACTACAATAGTATGGCCTTCAACCTTTGGCTCAAACGCAAGACAGGCATGTAATCTTCCATCGTCATAAAAAACTGTTCCTTCCTTTGGTTCAGGAAATTTCCCCACTTCTTTCCTCCTTCCATATCTTGCCACCGGGGGGCAGGACAAACAGGTCTTCCCCTTCCAGCTTAGCCTGTAAGGTGGTCTTCAGTTCGTTGATAGGGAGTCGTATCTGGTTCATAGTATCTCGCTCTCGGATGGTGGCTTGCTCATCTTCCAGTGATTGGAAATCAACGGTGACACAGAATGGAGTGCCTATCTCATCCTGGCGTCGGTAACGACGCCCGATACTTTGAGCATCATCATACTGTACCATCCACTGCTGGCGTAGGTCAGCGTATATCTTTTTAGCTACTGCCATCAGTTTCTCCCGTCTACTTAGGGGTAATACGGCTACTTTAATAGGAGCTAGAGTGGGGTGGAGGTGAAGTAGCACCCTTATTTCTTCCTTGTCTGGTTCTTCATCGTAGGCATCGCAGAGGAAAGCTAGAGCTGAGCGGTCTACCCCTGCCGATGGCTCGATTATGTAAGGGATAATATGCTCTTTAGTTTCTTCATCAAGGTAATTCAGACTCTTGCCACTATACTTGGCATGTTGAACAAGGTCAAAGTCACCACGATTGGCAATGCCTTCCAGCTCAGCCCAGCCCATAGGGAATAGGTAGTCAATGTCATAGCATTCTCTGGCGTAGTGAGCTAATTCCCTCTTGGTATGTTGGCGTAGCCGGAGGTTTTCCTTTTTAATGCCTAATTTTACATACCAGTTGAGGCGCTCCTCGAGCCAGTAGTTAAACCATTCCTTATCGGTTTCTGGCTTGATAAAGAACTCAATTTCCATCTGCTCGAATTCCCGACTGCGGAAGATAAAGTTGCCGGTGGTAATCTCATTGCGGAAGGCTTTACCTATCTGGGCGATGCCAAAGGGCAACCTCTTTCTAGTGGTATTAAGCACATTTTGGAAGTTAACGAATATACCCTGGGCTGTCTCAGGGCGTAGGTAAACTACATTTGCCTCTTCCTCAATAGGCCCCATAGAGGTTTTAAACATTAAGTTGAACAGGTGGGGCTCAGTTAGTTCACCACCGCAGGAAGGACAGTTATTGCCCTCCAGGTCATCACTGCGCCACCTCAGGTGGCAGCTCATACACTCTACCAGGGGGTCAGCAAACTTCTCAAGGTGTCCGCTGGCTACCCAAGTCTGGGGGTGCATCAGGATGCTGGTATCCAGACCTACTATGTCATCTCGTTCCTGAACCACAGCTTGCCACCAGGCTTGTCTTATATTCCGCTTCAGCTCCGTTCCTAAAGGTCCATAATCCCAGCAACTGGACAGTCCACCATAGATTTCACTGCTGGGGAAGATAAAACCGCGCCGCCGGCAGAGAGAGACAATCTTTTCCATTTCAACCTTTGTTGGCACTGGTATCACTCCTTAAAGCCTTTACCTAATAATTTCCCCCGGATAGCTAGAATAATAACTCCTAATCCCATAACTATTAGGGCAGATGTCAAATAGTACAATGTGTTTGGTATGAATTGTAGCTGAAAATATCGAGCATTGCAAAACGGGCTATAAGCGGTGACAGCGAAGTTATATTAGCCCATAAATGATGGTGTTCTTTTATATTGTAGGCTAGCCTATGTTATAATTTCCACCGATTATAATAAATGCATTTGGATAATTTAATAGAGTGCAAAGGGGCTTACGTTTGATATAAAAATCTAAGAAAGGAGAAAACAATGAAGATAACCGCTGTGAAACCGTTTCCCATCAAAGCCGATCGACCGTACCTCTTCGTTAAAGTGGAGACCGATGAGGGGGTGTATG
>JAUVZA010000002.1 GCA_030602805.1 Dehalococcoidia bacterium
CCTACTACCTACTTGGACGGTGGTCATCGGGTCTGGCTCTCGTACCTCAATGTCTGCCTCTTCAAATAAGCTCATTGTTGTGGTCATCTCTATCACCTCCTTTCTCCTGATTTTTGGGCATAGTTACCCTTTCAAAGTGAGACACTTTACATCACTTTGCGACACTTTACATCAGCGACTGCGTGCTACCGTGCCTGGTGTGCTTCTGCTCCGCCTCTATTGCCCCATCGGGGATATCGTTGCGGATTGTTTCAATAGCTCCCTTGATGTAGTCCATCTTGTTGAGCTGGTCAATGAGACGGTTGAAGCGGTGCTCCATGTACTGGGGGAGGTTTGGTATCTTCTTGGCTACCTCTACTTTGGCTTTGGCTTCAGCAATAAACTGGTCTGCCAAGATAACCTGGTTCTCCACCTCATCCATAGCCTCACTCACCTTGACCGCACTCCACTTAATAGGCATCTGTTTCACCTCCTTTCTGGGCATGGGTAGCCCTTTCAATTTTGCCAAAGTTAGCTACTTGCCCTGTTTCTTTACTCTAGCTATGGAGAGGTAATCAGGACACTTTGGAGAGCACCGGTAGCTGTGTCCTTTCAGACACTCCATACAGAGCCAGTAGCACTTTCTGGTGTTTTTACCCTTATAGACTATTTCCATTTTTCTCCTTCTCTGGCTGAATTTGGCAAAAAGAGGGGGTCGGTATTCTTGGGATTCCCGACCCCCTTCCCACTTGACCTGGTAGGCTATTCACTTTCATTTAGGCTACTGTTGCCAGCTCGAACCTGTTGACTAGACCCACTATGCTAGACCGGGCAAGGTGATGTATCTCTTCTAGTGAGTCAAGCCACACTCGTTGAGCATTAGCAAGCGTTGGCTCAATGTCGTTTTCCTCAAGCTCCTCCAGTAAGACGGAGGCGATTAGCTCGCAGTCTATCCATTGAGCTAGCTCAACTTTTGCGTTGGACATACTACCCCCTTTCTAGCCACAAAAAGAGGGGTATCCTTCCCACGCTACGGGGAAGAATACCCCTGAAAAAAGCAAAAAAGCGGGGTTACCCCCGCTCTCTTGCGTGGCTGTTTGCTTTTGTGTGTCAAGCGTTCTTATTAGGTAGTAACCGCTTCTTTTTTGCGGTTACGCTTTGTCTTTTTCTCGGATACTGGCTCGGCTTCTGGCTCGGTAGTGGTCGGCTCGGCTTGCTCGGCTTTAGCTTCCCTATCCTTTTTAGCTTGCTTATTAGCGTAGTCGGTTAGCATTGGCATAACTACCAGTTGATAACCATTGGCACTAAAGAGTGTCGGGCTGTAGGCATTGGTGAGCTTAAACTCTACCATACCACCGCAAGCCTTAAGAGCTTCGGCAAGATATTTGCCGTCTAGCCTAACCTTGACTTCCCCATCAGTGTCGGCTACTAGCTCGGCTTGACCCTTATCATCAGGATTAGCCATCACCATTTTACCGTCGCCAATGGTCAAGTCAATCGGATAGTCTTTTGGATTGTCGGCTATAGCCTTGAGTGAATTGACCGCCTTGATTGCCTCTATCGTGTCAAAGTGGGCTATGGTATTAAAAGAGGTAGGGATTAGCTTGCCATAGTCGGGATAATCACCATTGACGCTAATCCACTTATAGCGGATTAGCTCGGTGTCTATAATGAGGCTCATACCATCAAGGCTCTCTCCGCTAGGCTCAAAACTAACCCTAGCCCGCTTTGCCCGCTTAAGAGCATTAGCTATGCCCTTTAGGTCGTCGGCATTGACTAGGGCTTGCCCCTCTCCGTCATCATAGTCAAGGTCAATTATTGCTAGCCTAAAACCATCGGCACTAACCAGCGTCAATTTACCCTCTTTCGCTATAAACTTGACACATTGGAGTATAGGTCTAGCGTCGTCTTTAGCGACAAAGGGTATAACCCTTGATAGTGCGTCGGCTAGCTCACCAGCCCCGACATTGGGCTTGACGGAGTTGCTAGGGCTTATCCTAACATCACAGATGGTCATTGGCGTTTTATCGCCTATCCAGTCAAAGTCGGCTAAATAACTGGTATTGCTTCCGCAGATAACCTTAAGCCTCTTATGTCCGTTAGCCTGCGACCCGCTAGCACTAGCGTCGGGGATAACCTTGACTATATTGCTACCCCCTAAAGCCTTTAGGTATCCGAGTAAGCCTCTACGTTCTAGAGTAATATCCATCAGGATTACTCTACTGGCAATTGCCATTAACAGGGCATTTACCAGCATAGCCTTGTGTGCGACAAAGCCCTCGCCTGAACGCTTGCCCACGATATTCAATTGTTCCAAAAACAACCCCCTTTTTGGCATTGGCTAGAGTGGGCAAAGCTCTAACCTAGCCTAGTAGTAACTTGCCGATTGACCGCAACTCGCTGGCTCAATCGGAAGCTCCACTATGTATAATCGTTTTAGGGGGGTAAAATCTCCCCCCTAAAGTAGCCTTTTTTGCTGTCGCTTTCGCCAACGACATAGGTAGTTTAGCTCTACTTGAGTGAGTTTTTGCCCGTTGACTATCTTATGGGCTATCTGGACTAGCCTCATTGGGCAACCTAGCGTAAAGGTTTTAGCGTCTAGCCAAGCGTCAAGGTCAATTGCCTTGTCATCAGCTATGGTGTCTATTAGCTCGGTAGTGTTACCATCGCTGTCCTCTATATCGGTATTGAGGCTTAATATAGTTAGCTGTCGTTTAAGGTGTCGCCAATACTTCTGGCACTCATAAGAGCCTATCCGTAGCATAGCTATGTCGGATAATTGCCCGACCCCGTTGTTGTCTAGCCTCAATTGAGCGTCGGCAAGGCTCAATATAATGGTATGGTTTAGGTCTTCTCTATCCTGCCACTTTGCCTTGTGTTGTAGTTTATCGGCTGTGGTGATATACTTGCCCCAATCTAGCATTGTGAGCGACGCTCCTTTGTTAGATTTGCCCTAGTCTTATCGTTGTCGGTGGCTAGGGCATTTGTTTGCCCTTGACTGGGCAAGTGTCCAGCTTTAGCTTTGAGCTATATTCAATTGTTAAGGTGCTTTTGTTTTTCCAATTCAATTATGTAACAAAAGAGCTTTTTGTTTAGCTAAATCTATCATCCAACAAAAGGAACGATTGTTAAATTTCAGAATGAACCTATATTTTCGTAATATTATTGATAAGGTATTTTTCTGAAACAAAAAAGCCCCCCGACCCGTTGGGATCGGGGGGCTTGTAGAGACGGCACAGATTAAGCTATGCTGTGCTACTGAGGTACCTCTGAGCATTCAGGTCTGTGGCTGTTTATCCAGTGGCTTCAGAGAGGCTGAACGTCAGTATAAAAGTTCTGTCTATTGTACACGTTGGCCCACCACATTTAACCACCCCACAGAATAATATTTGCAGTTTTCCTGGTTCCTATTATATCAGTTGAGTTTGGAGCCAAACTTTAATCTATGATATAATTTAAACCAGAGATGTGGCTATAAAGACGGTAGCTACCAATCGCAAAGCCTATCATAATTATCTTATACAGGATAGGGTAGAAGCGGGTATCGTGCTTACCGGCACCGAGATAAAATCAATCCGAGCCGGGAGAGTAAGTTTAAGTGATGCCTATGTTAGACCTGAGGCTGGGGAATTATGGTTACTAAATGCTCATATTGCCCGCTATGAAGCAGGTAGCTATTTAAGCCATGAACCGACACGACCCCGAAAGCTTCTGCTACATCGCAAGCAGATTGATAATCTCACCAGCAAAGTGCTGGAAAAGAGCTTGACATTAGTTCCACTAAAATTATATATTAAAGATAGCGTTGTCAAGGTTGAGGTGGCCTTAGCCAAAGGTAAAAAGTTATATGACAAGCGAGAGTCTATAATTCGCCGTGAGACAGAAAGAGAGATTGGGCGAGCTCTGAAAAGACAAAAGTATCAAAGGAGGTAGTTTATATTTAAGCTGTCCTTAGTAAGTGGGGACGCGCGGGTTCGACAGGGGGAGTAGACTACTGGATTGCAAGCTGAGGTGCCACTAACCTCATTAAACAAGTGGCAAAAAAATAACTGGCAAAGAACCAGTTTTCGCTGCCTAATTAAATAGGTAGCACATCCAACCTGACCCCACCTCAACGGGTTGGGATTGGGTGCCGAAAAGTTGAGGTGCCACTGCTCGGATGCCGATGAGAGCAGTGAAAGAATTATCGGCTGGCTTGGCTAAACTCGGTCAGTAGAGGCTAGCCAGGTAAGATAAAAGAGCTGACTAAGCTTGTAGTATATTCTGGGGAGCTTCCGCTGGACGGGGAGTTCGATTCTCCCCCGTCTCCACCAGAGAATCAGCGGGTTCATGGCTTAAGCCGGAGCCCGTTCCTTTTTGCTTAATCAGCCGCAATGGTGAGTATCGCTCTAAAGCTTCCCGCAATTGAGGCATTGGGAATTTAATATAACGGTCGTTCTGGCCAGGAATCTTGTCTCTTATCAATCGCATGGCAATGAATTCATCGTTGCTCGCAGTTGCCACTAGAGTTGCGAATGACCGGCGCAAGTCATGGCCTGTAATCCCACTTATTCCAGCTCTGGCACACAGCCGGGCAACAAGCTGGGCCATGCCGTCTTCACCGAGCGGTTCCCTCTGCCCACTACGAATTCTGTTGGCCAAGATTACGTGATCTTCAGGCTTAAGACCACGTGCCAATTCTTTTAGCCTTTCCTCAGTCTCGTGTAAAATGGGCGTCCATTCGTCGCGCTCCTTACCTCTACACCAAATCACCCCGTTCCTGATGCCAACGACATCACCAGCTAATATACGGCTAACTTCAACCTGCCGCCAGCCGTGCCCAAGCAGAAGATCCAAGCATACTCTTTCCCTCTTTGAATCTGGCGTATTATCTATCTCACGCACTTCTTCCAAAGAGAGTGTCTTAATCGGCCTTTTAGTTACGATAGGCCTGTCAAGAACATCAAGAGGATTACTTGGCCAGCCGAAATTCATGACAGCGTGCTCGTATAGCATATGTAGAAGATCGTGATGGTTACGTTTATGTCGTCCAGTCTCACCATCGAATTGGTTAAGATAACTCATAATTGATTCGGGCTTTTCAGGTAACCATGTAAATGCTCTCTCGAATTGATTAAGTCTCTTCTTATAAGTTTTGTATGTATTTCCCTTTACTCGTTTATACGTTTTGAAGGCTAGGAAGCTATCAATCACATCGCGAGTCCGCAGCTGTTTATCGAATCCTTTGTTTTTTGCAATTTCAGACAAGAGTAATTCTGGCCGGGGTTGCTTATCTTGTAGGTATTCCTGTGCTACTAACTGATGCTCACCCGTTTCTGCCTTTATTTTTCCTCCTCCCGGAACCTCAGCCTCTATATAAAGTGGCTTCACCGTCCATCGCACTTTTTCCTCTAATGGTTCCATTTGATCTCCCATATTTTTACTCCCTTTGCCTTTATGATAAGAAGAGACCTTTCATTTATTCAGTTTCAGTACCCTTTGATTCTATCTTACCAACTCCCACCTTCCCCTGTCCTTCCTCATCGTAAGGACACCCCTCACATGTATCCCTTATACCACAATCAATAAATCCCTCGATTACAGCCGAAAGGTTCCTTTCATCTTCTTTCTTCATCCATCGCCTAAGACCATCAAGAATGTGTGGATCGATCGTTATGCTAAGCGTTGTGCGGTGCCTTTTCGTTCTTGTTGTCTTGCATAATACCATAGCTATATCTAGCCTCCTCTATAATCCATGAAACAACGTATTATTGTTATTTATAATATATTACCCAATATCTTTTGTCAAGTTTATAACAATACCAAGAGAAAAGTCGAGGTTTTCAAATAGTTAAAAATGGGGGACTTACTAGAAGAGGTTCAGTCTTTGGGCAAGTCAACAATACTGCCCTTTTGTTGAAACTCCACGCCTATTCAGATAGGTAAATACCCCGTCAGGATACAGGGGCAGAGCATCCCTAACGGGAAATAATTCTAACCTGGATGTGCCATACAATAATCGTTCCTTTTTTATCTAGATCACCTTAGCTCAGCAAGCGGATAATCTGACCTACATCGACCACATCCTCCAGTCCCTCTACCATTTGCACTGCCTTGTCCAGCTTTTCCCCAGGAATAACCTTGGCTGCATAGCTGGCACAGTTCCGAAACTTCATCGTTAGCCCCTTCATGCTCAGCGGGTTCTGTGGACTGCCGAGTGGATGATCAACTCGCTTGGAATAGGTTTTACCTTTTTTGGTTATTATTTCGGTTATCCCAGGCTCTACTTCTCTACGGGCGAGGGTTTTATCTTCATGCATTTCCACCTTATGAGCCAACTGGAGAATTTTCTCATTCCTAATGGCCTCATCTGTAAAATGCCCTATCTCTACCTTGCGATAAGCGATGGCATTGGCCAGAGCCCACGGAAGGCTAAACTGGGATGCCGTTGAGTTATGGGGTTTTCGCTTTATTTCCTCCGGTACACATAGACATGGATAGGTATGTGGACCGATTTGGGTGACCACCTTCTCCACGTCTTCGGCTTTGATATCATTTTCCATTACCAAGGCCAGAGCAGCATCAATAAAGGGATGATTTAACCGGCAGCACGGGTAGGGTTTAAAGCTGTCATCTTCAACCATGAAATATTTTCCCAGGTCTCCGGTTAGACGTTCAGGAATGTATTCCCCCCGCTGGTAGAGGTTAAATATTCCCCACTCCCCGTCCATAGGCTCATTGCTTCCGGTGAGCCCCCTTTCCGCCATCAGTGCCGAGACAAGGCCCCCTCTGGCGGCAAAGCCTGAACCCATCGCCTTGGTTGTGTAGCCCTTCAGCACAAGCTGACACATTGTCCCCGCTGATTGATGATAGGCGATACCCATAGCATTCAGTATCTTGCTCTCTTCCAGACCGAGTATCTTGGCGTTAACAGCTGTGGCGCCGAAGTAGCCATAAATGGCGGAGAAATCCCAACCGTAACCGCCCATCATGCTCACCGGGCTAGCATGGGACAGGCGGCAACTCAAGTCAATGCCTAAAGCCACTGCCGGGATAAATTCTCTACCTCCCACCCCTCCTTTGTGCTCAGCGATGGCAAGACCTGCGAACACCACCGGCACCGCCGGGTGGAGACCTGCCACGTCATGGGTATCATCAAAATCCAGGGCTCGACCCATACTGCCGTTGACCAAGGCGGCCTGGGGAGCAGGAACACGGTTGCCAAAAGCAACAACAGTGCTCTCTTCCTTCCCTCCCCACTCAACAACTAGCTCATTCAGTTGCTTCATCCCGAACGCTGAACTTCCGCCTAAAGCACAGGCCAGGGCATCCAAAGTCAGTTTCTTTGTCATCTCAATTACTGCTGGGCTAAGTGTCCCATAATCAACATTTACAATGTTTTTAGCCAGAATACGTGTAACTTCCATGTCATTCTCCTTGTTTTAGATATAACCAGAAACAGCAGCACTCCATCCTCCATCTATCGGTAGAATTACCCCGGTGATGAAACTGGCCTCATCTGATGTCAGGAAAACAGCTGCATTGGCAATATCTTCAGGTGTAGCCATCCTCCCCAAAGGGGCACGCCTTTCAGATTCCTTGACGTTTATTACTCCCTTCTTAATGGAGTCCTTAATCAAATCGGTCAGGACACCACCGGGAGCTATACAATTCACGTTAATATTATATTTGCCCCATTCCACGGCTAGGTCCTGGGTCATATTTATCACCGCCGCTTTTGATGAGGCGTATGCACTACGCATAGGAACACCCCTCATGCCGGTAACTGAAGCGATATTGATGATTTTCCCCATCCGGTGAGCTATCATCCACTTCCCCACTTTCCGGCAACAGAGGTAAGTACCACGCAGGTTGATTGACATTATGCAGTCCCACATCTGTAGCGTTTGCTCTACAACAGGGGCAACCTGAAAAATACCAGCATTGTTGACCAGGATATGTATGCCACCGAGTTCATTGATTACCCTGTCTACCATCCTGTCAACTTGGTCTTCTTCAGACACATCAGCTTCTATGGCGATAGCTTTTCGTCCCGTCTTTTTTATTGCCTCAGCTGTTCCTTCGGCAGAGGAGAGGTGGGCGGCATCCACCGCTACATCAGCCCCCTCTGCGGCAAGTGCCAGAGCTATGGCTCGACCAATGCCTCTTCCCGCTCCAGTAACCAAAGCGATCTTACCACTCAGTTTCATTTCTCCCATCTCCAGACTTGCCTTAGCAACCTCAGCCATCACCTCCTTTTTATTCTCTCCTAATCTCGAATACCAAGCACCGCTCCGTCCCGCTACCCAATCCCGGTGGCAGCCGCCCTCGCTCCCGAGTCACGGGTTTCACAGAGATGAATCACGGTATCTCCGAGAAAGACAGCATGCTGACTCTATCAAATACCCAATAACTTCTTGGCAACATCTACCGCAGCACTGGCATTCTGCCCATAGCCATCGGCCCCTATTTTATCCGCCCAATCCTGAGATACAGGAGCACCACCAACTATCACCTTCACATTTTCCCTTATACCTGCCTCTTTCAAGTCGTCAATAACTTCTTTTTGGCTTGGCATTGTTGTGGTAAGCAGAGCGGAAAGCAAAATAATATCCGCTTTTAACTCCCTTGCCTTCTCTACAAAGACGGAAGAGGGAATGTCAACACCTAAAAATTCGATATCAAATCCATTAGCAACAAGGAAGGTAGCTACCAGGTTTATGCCAATGACATGAATATCTCCTTTCACTGTGCCAGCTATACCTTTGGCCAGGTATTTAGCCTTTCCTCCGGATTTTTTGATAGCTTCTCCCAGGATATCGGTGGCGGCAGTCATCGCGTCTGCACTCATGACTAACTCGGGTAAGTATATCTCATCTTTTCCGAACATATTTCCTACTATCTGTATTCCCTTGGCAAAGCCCTCGTTGATAGCCAATGCAGGGTCAATACCCTTCTCCAGAGTCATTTTAGCTAACCGAATTGCCTCGGCCTCATCATAATTGACGATAGATTGTTGCATTTCGACAAAAAGCTCTCTATTATCCATTTTTACCATCCTTTAATAATCTCTATTATTAGGTTGCTCAAACAAGTGGCCTCTTATCACTCTCCTTTGAGTTTTCGTTTCAAGCTCTCGTCATTGTCGGCAGCAGTCACTATTTTTCTTAACTCCTGCTTAACCCTCTCATCCAATGGTGCCGGGTGGTGATTTTTCAGAACCCAGTCGATTGCTTCATGAGCAACTTCCTCTGCGTTTCGGTACTTTTCTCCAAGGACTTCCGGTTTCTCAAAAAGAATTGATGGTGGCCATAGCTTTGGCAGTTCCTTGGCTGTTCGTTTCTGTCCGAGGAACATACCTCGGGGGCCTACTTCACGTATCATATCAAGGGCCAGGGTATTATCATTTACTTCAACTCCCCGAACTATAATATCTATTGCCTGGAATATTTCTATGTCAAAAACAAATCTCCTCATATCTAATACTGTTACCACTTCCATTAACCCAGAGAGCCCAGAACACATGTCTGCCCCAGCCATGACAGCTAACAGGTTGACATAGATATTCTCTAGACCTACCTGCCAGCTATTCAGTTTGTAAGCATTTCCTCCACAAGAACTACCGGCCAAAGCAGGTAAGCCATTGTAATGGGCAAGCTGGACGACAGCGGCATTAGCAATCTGCGAGAAAGATGAGGCGTAGAAATAGTCCCCAGTGCGTGGGTTGATAACTGCCGTGGGTATGACTACATAGTTAGGAGTTCCGGGATAGGCAATCTGGGTTAAAACGCAACCGCTTAGTACTTCTGCCAATCCAACAGCTATGGCACTAGCCTGGTATGGGGGAGCGGTCAAACCCATGGTGGGCATGGACATAAATCCCACCGGTAGGCCGGCCTCAGCAAAAGCAAGAGCCGCTTCTATCCCGCTTTCATCGTGCGCCAGAGGTGCAATAGTGCATATCATGCCCGTAAATATCGGCCTTTCCCTGAGTTTATCCCTTCCTCCCGCGATGACTGATGCCATCTCAATAGTGTACTTTGCCGAGCGTTCGCCGATAACCGATTCTGTCTGGACATGCTTTTCTGTATTGTTAAACAGAGCTTCCATGCCATGGATTGGCGCTGTTATCCCCATGTCTCCGGCGCTGACTATCTGCCAGACAACGGATACAATAGGGAAATAATCAGCCACCCTGGCTATATTTGCCAGATCCTCTTTAACAGCGCGGCGTTTAACACCAGTTCTGAAATCAATAACGTAGGACGCTTCACCACCGCAAGCGCAATAGGTTCCATCGTCACTGCCTATTTTGACATCAAGCTCCGGCCTTCTGCCGGCCAGGGTGTAGCGCCTCGGGGCATTTTTCAAATGCTCCACCATCAAATAGCTGGGAATCTTAACCAGCTTCTTATCAAAATCTACGTTTGCTTTGGCATCAGCAAAAATTCTTAGCGCCTTCTGTGACGGACAATGCACTCCAACTTCCTCAAGGATGCTAAAGGCCATCTCGTTTATTTTCTTAAGCTCATCATCATCATGGATGGCAAGCTTAAGTTTTGACTTTATGGGTTGTATGCTGGCTATCCTCTCTACCAGTTCTATCATTTCAGATACCTCCTTTTTATTCATAGGCTGTTTGATTTTTCAATTTAGCTTGGATTTTAAGTAGTCCCATATTTAGCAATAATTTTCTTGCCTGCCTCAAGGAGTTCCTTGCTTACATCTTCCAAGTCAGCAAAGAATTTCTTCTGCTCATCGGGTGGCAAGTTGACAGGGCAATTATCTGGGCTATGGGTCATTGTTACGTGGAAAAGCATACAACACCTCCAATATAAATTAAAAAAGGGCACCGGCCACCGCTATATTATTTAGCTGTTTTAGCGCCCTTCACACGGTTCATCTTACTAAACCAATACATTTAACTTTAATGATGTTCTACATGTTGGAACTTGAGTTTAGTCCTCTGCTGAGGGTTTGTCAATGCACCAAAAAGGAATGTTTTTTACTGCGGCGGGAACCTAAGAGAGGAAAAAGTCCAATCCGTACCCTGCTTTTGACATTATTGGGAAAATCGTATATGGTGCATGAAACACCTATTAGGAAAGGAGGTTTATATGGTTCAAGCCTATTGTGTAAAATGCCGAGCTAAAAAGGAAATGAAGGATGCCAAGGCTATAACCATGAAGAATGGTAAACCAGCGACTCAGGGGACGTGTCCCACGTGTGGCACCAAAATGTTCAGAATCGGCAAAGGTTAGGTCTATTCCGACATAGCATAACAGAACTCAAAAGGGCTGGATATTCCCTATATCGGGATGTCCGGCCCTTTTATTTTGCGAATCACACATTCTAAGCTTTTGTTACCCCTACATTGGCTTTGCGTGAGTATTGACATCAAGGGTGGGAATAGTTTATCGTACATACCAAATCATATGAAAAAGGGAGGTAAACCCAATGCAAGCCTATTGTATGAAATGCCGAACCAAGAAAGAGATGAAGGATCCAAAGGCTATAACGATGAAAAATGGGAGACCTGCAACTCAGGGGACATGTCCTACATGTGGGACAAAGATGTTTAGAATAGGAAAGGCATAACCCTGTTAATAATATGGGATTCCACCTGGGCTGGACATCCCGTCGGTATACATGTCCAGCCCATTTTTCGTGTGTTGCACAATTCAAGCAAATGTGACCTTATCGGCACATTATGGACAAGTGTTTAATCTGGATTATGGATAAAGCCCAAGCGCAACCTACCAAGTGGTCTCCAGGATTCCAGAGAGCATGGAGCAGCTATAGTTCACATTTCATGAAAGGGCAGCGCTGAGTCAGATTCTCAGACAGGCTTACAACTATTTCTTCGTTCTAGCTTGGACTCAGTTGCTATACCCCACATCTCGTAAGAAGACCGAGTAAGGAGAAACTACTCGTGCCTATGGCGATGGCTGGTGGTAATATCCTTGTTTCTTACTACCTTAGGCCAAGCTTGTCTGGTACTAGGCAGGCTTCTTAAGGCCATGATTGAAAGCCTGGATGAGTTTTACTCAGCCAACCTGGGCGAGGAGGTAACCAGAGGGATGAAACACGAATACCCAAAGAAGCATTAGATTTTGGGGAGGTGATACCTATACGTAAAATGTTTTCACTGTGAAGACTCAAGCAACAAGGAATTTATAAAATTAAGAAAAGGAAGGTAGGTAAAATGAGCTTAGGTAAAACCCTTATGATGTTTGGCGTCGGTGACCTTGGGGGATGGGTTTTGGAGTTCCTTGCCCGCCGGGAAGGCCTTGGCACAATAATTGTATGTGACAGCAGGGAAGATTGGGGGGGCATGAAGACAAATTGTGCTGCCACCGGAGCCGGTCAGGAAGGCTATTCCAAGAGAATGATATTTGAAAAGTGTGATGCGAATGATATAGATGGAACTGCCGAACTGATCAAAAGGCATAGTCCTGATTTGATATATAGCGGTCTGACATTGTTAGGGTGGTCAGCAAGGAGAATTATACCAAAAGCAGTCGGTACAGAGAAGTATGAAAAAGCCCATGTTGTTGTATTACCTATACAAACACTACTGCTGTCCAAACTAATGAAAGCTCTCAAGAAATCGGGCGTCACCGCTCCTGTAGTGAACAATGCTTACCCAGACGGTGTGAACCCGGTGTTATGGAAGGCTGGCTTCCCTGTGCTTATGGGAGCAGGCAATCTTGATAATATTGTGGGTGAGATACGGAGGAAGATAAGCGCTGCCGAGAATGTGCCAATATGCGAGGTTACGGTGTATTTAATCGCTGAACATGCTATCAATGTTATGGGCACAAGGACGGGCATACCATATTTCTTTAAGGTTCTGGTCGGCGACAGGAATATCACTAGTAAGGTTGATGTTGACTCATTGATATCAGATAGGCTACTGGCATCACCTGTTGGTCAGCAGACTTGGCTAAATCATCCAGCGATAGCTGCTTCAGCTGTGAGGAATATAATGGCTATCATAAACGATACCAATGAGTTTGCCCACGCACCTGGCCCGAACGGATTGCCAGGGGGTTATCCAGTCCGTATTAGTGCTAAAGGTGTTGACATAGTCTTGCCTGAAGAGGTTTCTATGGAGGAGGCGATAAAAATTAATACTGGCGGTTTGAAGCGGGAGGGAGTGGAGGAGATAAAGGACGACGGAACAGTTGTTCTGACCGACGAAGCATACAAAATTTGCCAGAAACTCTATGGGATTACCCTAAGGGAGTACCGGTTTGCAGATTTGGAAAACCTAGCTAGGGAAATGCTTTCAGCTCTCGAAAAAGCTATTGAAAAATATAAGGTATAAGGAAGATGATACTTATGGAAGTGGTATCCTTTGTGGGGGCATGCCACTTATATGTTTTGCAGGGAATAACCCAAGGTGAAGTAAGCCCAGGTGAGGTTGCGAAAGGTTCTATTCCATATTTCCTGCTGTTAGGAGTGGCACTGGTTTTGGTGGTAATATTTCCTCAGTTAACTACGTGGTTACCTGCTCATATGCACTAACAATCTAATCAAAAAGGAGGTTGAAATAGTAGAAATCAGTGAAAGAGCTCAGAGGATTCATAAAGAAGCAATAGTAGTAGATATGCTAGAAGCCTTGATGCCAGCAAAAGACGTAGGATATTTTAAAAAAGCGGCAGATGGTGGTGTTACAGCGATACATGCCACTTTACCATGGGTTACGGATGACCTTCCTGCTGCAATTAATAAGATAGCGCAATTTATGAAACTTGTAGAAAACACGGAAAATACGGAAATGGTCTCTACCGCAGCTGATATTGAAAAGGTGAAAAGGGAGGGAAAACTGGCAATAATACCGGGAATGCAAGACAGCATACCCTTTGAGAGGGACTTGGATCTGGTAAGAATTTTTCATAAGCTGGGCATCAGAGTAATGATGCCTGCTTATTCTAGGCAAAATTACCTCGGTGCAGGATGTGTTGAAGAGATAGACTATGGGCTAACAGCACAGGGTAAAAAAGCCGTAAAGGAATGGAACAAGTTAGGTATACTGGCAGATGTCTCTCACTGTGGCAATCAAACAGCGATTGATACAGCTGAGTGTTCAGAAGTCCCCATAGCAATCACGCATGCTACACCCTCAACCCTTGTCGAGATGAACAGAGCAAAAAGTGACGCTGCGATAAAGGCTGTGGCAGCAAAAGGTGGAGTCATAGGTCAGGTTGTCATGAGTGCTTTCTGCGAGAGAAGAGATAAGATGGGGACGTGGCCGACTTTAGTCGACTTCGTCGACGTCATAGACTATCTAGTGAACTTGGTGGGGATTGACCACGTTGGTCTTGGCCTTGACCTGGTTCCGTTCTGGACGGCAAAGGAGTGGGACGCACCGGAGCATATGGATGTTGCAGCCGGCCTTGTGTATCCTCACAAGGAACCACCCTTTGAAAGGGTGTATGTTCAAGGATTTAATGGTATCCAAGACACAATAAAAATCACTGAAGAGTTAGTGACACGTGGCTATTCCGATGACGACATAAAGAAGATACTGGGGGGTAACTGGCTGAGGTTGCTAAAGCAAGTCTGGAAATAGGGAAAATGAAACTGGGTGGTAAGGTCGCTATGGTTACTGGAGCGGGAAGAGGCATTGGTCGAGCCATAGCTCTGGCACTTGCTGCAGAAGGGGTCGATTTGGCAGTGAATGCCGCTCATCTCTCCCCTATGACCGACTGGAGCAACCCTGGCGAGACTGGGCAAAGATAGCCAGGAACTTTAGCCTTCAGCTTGATGACCAGTGCGATAGGGAAGACCTTATCCAGAATATCATCGTGAGATTAGCTGAGGTTGCTGAGGAATACCGCCGGCAGGGGAAACCTTTGACCAAAGGGGGATGTATAAGGGTAGCCCAGTATACCCGTCTCCGTTTCTACCACCAGAAAAAGAGATGGAAAAGGGTGTTTTCGGTAAGCCTGGATAGCACTATTCAGGACGAGGACGGCTACGAGACGGAGATAGCACAGACACTTCTCGACGAGAAGGGAATAGACCTAGACCGTTGGCTTGACTTCAAAAACTACTACCAGAGCCGAAAGCCAAGAGAAAGGCGAGCTATCCGCTAGCTGATAACCGAGAATTGCCTCAAGCTATCAGGCTACGACTGGGAACTGATTAAACGGTTTAGAGAAGCATATCAACTTCAGGCGTAAAAAGCTGATACTGGAAGGGTAACTATGCCCAAAATTAAGGGACTGGGGGTCTTGTGACCTCCAGTCCCCCTTTTTTATGCATCTTCAAGCGAGCACGGGCTTAGCCCCCTTAAACAGAAATACTATTCAAAACTCTGAGAAGGGGCTTTATTTTTGACTACATGGACTCCCAGTCGTCTTTTTGCCGACTGCTGTGCTATATCCCCTCATAATGGCATTGTAAGTACACTTCTCATCCCGCTAGAAGTGGCAATCCCTAAAACTAACAGGGTTGAGGATTTCCCTCAACCCTGTTAGTTTATCCTCAGTCACACTTAATAAGCTTTTGTGAGCTAGGTTAAACAATCTTGGTAAAATGGTTCCTTTATTGCCACTCGGTTCTACGCCTAGCCTTCAGGCGAGAAATCTTCCGGACCTTTTTATAATGGCTGTTAACCGCTAGGTTGTAGGTTCGAGTCCTACCCGGGGAGCCAACTCTCTCCCCTATACTGAAATACTGCTTGAATCGTGCATGCAATTCCTATATCATACCTGTATCATGAGTAGTGAAGCAGGTGGCAGCCAACCAAACGCCTTTCCGAGTGTTCAGGAATTGTGCTTGAATGTCCCATTATTCGAATCTTTTCATATTGTTGATTCTGCAGCTGAAGAATTTTATGACTTGGTTAAATTCAATGGACACATAGATTGTCATTGTCTAGAGTGTGGGCAACCAAGCATTTTTCATATTGTAGAGTTAAATGATTGGCCATGGGGGCGCGGCGACCACCGACCACTGACACGTATTAATTATCTATTCGAATTTGCTTTCAATTGTTCTCGTAATGAGAGCCACAAGTTGATATTTTATTTTCGCCTTCATAATAGAAACTTCATGAAGATTGGCCAGTATCCAACAATTGCTGACCTATCTACTATAGAAGTACAGAAGTATAGAAAAGTATTAGGCGAGGAACTATATAAGGAATTTACACGTGCAATTGGTTTAGTCTCTCATGGGGTTGGGATTGGCGCTTTTGTGTATTTAAGAAGGATTTTTGAACATCTCATAGAAGAAGCACACCAGAAAAATGCCACTGCCGAAGGTTGGGATGAGGATACGTATAAGAAATCTCGAATGGACGATAAGATAGAGCTGCTGAAGGCTTCGCTTCCAGACTTCCTAGTTCGCAATAGGAAACTCTATTCAATCCTCAGCAAAGGCATACATGAGCTAGACGAGTCGATTTGTTTATCCGCCTTCCCTGTGACAAGAGCAGGTATCGAAATGATTCTTGATGAGAGATTGAGAGAGATTGAGAAAGAGCAAAAGACTCAAGCTGTGGCAAAAGATATTGGCGAACTACACGATAAGCTTAAGCCAACATGATGTCCGCCCTGGTGGGCGCGGGTATCTGCTTGAGGAAACGCCTCGCCAGGTAGGAGTAAAGCCTTATTGTCTTCTCCGCCTTGCGTTCTGCTTTCAGCTTGGTGATCCAGGGCTCGAGATTCTCAACTGGGAGCTTGTGGGCAACACTGATGGAGACGCCTTCTGCCTTCGCCAATCGCGAGATGAGGGAGGCCACCAGAGCCCGAGTGTCTGGTTGCAGGCGGCATAGCTGGTCAACGGAGTGTTGGAGCCTGCTGTTGGCTGACTGAATTGCCTTCATTGCCTTAACCATAGTACTATTATGGCGTGAAATGGGTGATTTGTAAGCGGTGGGACTTAGAGTTAGGAGGAAAACATCATGGCACTAATACCAGCTTTTGAGATAGGTGTGTGGAATGCTTGGATTCTCATGTTGTATATTCCCTTGCACCCTCTTATTATGATGCCAATTGATAAATTGGTGGGCACCGGGGATATATTTAAAAAAATGGAAACTCCTAGTTTTACCAAGACTGAGAATATTACAAATATTTTAAGCAATTTTGTTGTATTGTTTGGACTCTTTATATACTCAATATTTTTGCCGTTACAATTAGGAACGATATGGTTTTATGTAGGGCTCGTTCTATGTGTATTAGGGGTGGTTACCTGGACGTTAGCTATAGCGAATATTGTCAATATCCCATTCGGTGAGCCGTGGAAGAAGGGGCTCTATCGATATTCAAGACATCCCATGACTCTCGCTTGTTATTTGATATTTATAGGTACAGGTATAGCTTCAGCCTCATGGATATTCTTATTGTTTTCAATCGTATATATAATTTTAGGAGCTATTCCCACAATTGCAGAAGAACGTTTCTGCCTTGATAAGTATGGTGATACATACCGTGAATACATAAATAGAACACCACGATGGATAGGGATACCCAAATCTTAATTGACCAACAAAGGAGGTATTATCCATGGCAAACTGTCTTAATCCTAAATCCCTTATTTGTCTTGACCGGAAATCCATAATCGATGCGGGCGGCTATCATCTATTTGGGTCCAGAATTTTTTCCGTTCTTGGTCTTGTGTTCGCTGTATTGGGGATTATTAGCGATGCTGCGAATGCTACTCTCGGCTTGGAGCCAATATCTTGGTTCCTGCTGGCAATTGGTGTTTCTGTAGTCGGCATAGCACCTTGTATCGGCTGGGCGGTGGCTGTGTATCTCAAATCCATGGAAGCCAAGAAAGAGCAATAGAATCCAGGTGAAGTAGTAGCTGCCTGAATTGCTTGCGTTGCCTTAACCATAGTATTATTATGGCGCAAAGAGGGGGATTTTTAAGCGCCTTTGGTGAAAATATGTTACAGGAGGTAAGCAGTGGAAGAGCAAACAGGACAGCAGAAATTCGCAGTTCTAATAGATGGAGATAACGCCCAGGCATCCCTCCTCCCTCAGATCCTTGCTGAAGTTAGTAAGTTTGGTCTGATTACAATCAAGCGCATATATGGTGACTGGACTACTACTAACATGAACCAGTGGAGGGAGTCACTTCACAAGAACGCGATTCAACCTGAGCAACAGTTCAGGTATACCATTGGAAAAAACGCAACCGATAGCGCCATGATAATAGATGCTATGGACTTATTGCATAGTAATAACGTCGAAGGCTTCTGTATCGTCTCCAGCGATAGTGATTATACTCGCCTGGCAACTAGGATTCGAGAGGAAGGGCTCTTCGTCATAGGTGTGGGCGAGACTAGAACCCCAGAAGCTTTCAGGAATGCCTGTAACCAGTTCATATACTGTGAGAACCTTACCGAAGCCAAAGCACCGGCGAAAAAGACCAAGAAAACGAAGGGGACTCCCGATATGCCGGATCCTCTGCCCATTCTTATAAAGGGATTTGAGATGGCCGCTAAAGAGGATGAATGGGCTTATTTGGCAGCGATTGGCAATAGCCTTCACCAGCTTGATCCAGCATTCGACCCTCGGACTTATGGTCATCAAAAACTACAGTCGCTACTTAAGGGATACCCAGAGACATTTGTGCTCAAACAGGATAGATCAAAGAAGCCACCGGTGGTTAATGTGGCATTAACCCCTCAGTACAACAGAGGATAATTCACGCTCGTATGTTTACGCATACTGGCTAGCGTCGCACAACCGCTAGGTTGTAGGTTCGAGTCCTACCCGGGGAGCCAATTTAATCTCTGGAGTGATACAATTAATATACATAATATGGCATTGGACCAGTTAGTACTATAAATTGTAGCCCACTATAAGAACCATGTCATTTACGACTCTAGACCATACCTCTTTGCTCTCGTGATAAACGCTTCCTCTCCTCCCTCCATAATCTCGATAACGGCGCGAACAATAGCCTCCTTATCGATACATCCACGTTCTCTAAGTATACCCCTACTGTCGCTCAGTGCATCAAGGACTATCACCTGCTCAGCATCACCCGAGACAACGATATTTGGGTTATGGGTTGCCACGATGATTTGCCGCTTTTCTTTAAGATTTTTTAGGATGTCAACCAGCATTTTCCCGACTAGACGGTTGTCGAGATTATCTTCAGGCTGATCAATAATAAGAGGAATGTCTTCCACTAAGACAATAAGGGGGAGCATTGCGCTTGACCTTTGACCCGGTGATAATCCTTCAACAGCACGCCCATTGAGTAGAATACCCTCATCATCATCCCATTCCGTCTCTGCCATGTGCAGTATTTTCCCTAACTTCACCTTGTCTATAATTGGAACATCTGCATCAGAATCATGAGCAAATGGAAATGTCGTCGAGGTGATTCCCTCTGCCATGCCTTCATCTACACCCATTTCTTGCCCATTAATGGTAAAACTCGACACCAATTTCGTGTGTTCTTTAGCTAGTAATGCTTCGGCCATTTCTATTGGACTACAGCTCAGGCTGAAACGCTCAGGCCAGAGGTTTGCCCGCCAGTGTCCGTGTAAATCTCCACTAAATATCCCGCTACTGTACAAATGGGCAATAAATTTTTCTCGATCTTGTCCTTGTCGGAATCGAAGCGAAATCTCCATTTCAGGTGTACTAAACTTATTAAGCTCGCTTTCAATTTCTTCTTTTCGCTTTAATCTTCTTTCGCTAATTTCACCCTGGATATCCTGGAGCGTATGAGCTATACCTTTCCATTCCGCTAATAGCGCCTCGAATTCACTCCATGCTTCTATATACTCCCGCCTAAGGCCAGTTGCTTGCCTAAGTCTCTCGTCTGCTAGTCTACGTAATTCAGCTGCCGTCTGTTTCGTAGCCTCTTCACCGATTCTATCTCTAAGATCCTTTTCCTTTCCTTGCAGTTCCTCGTTTACTGTTCTAATCTCGCTCTGCAATTCCCCAGATATTGTCCTCAACATCTGCATACCTGCTTCAAAGTGTTTAGTGGCTTCAGATATTTTCCCTTTAAGTTGATCGCGCCTAGGAGATTTATCCCACCAGTCATTAAGTACATCTTTTAATTCCTTACTTAATTCATCTATTCCAGGAATTATATCAATTTCCACTCTCTCTGATAATTTATTTAGCCAATCTTGAAGATCACCATCTATTTTCTTTAGTATTGACTCTTTTGCTTTTGCTATATCAATATCCCTGAATAAATCCTTTATCTCGACTGTATTGAGTTTATCAAAGTCAGATTGGTACTCTTTATACCTTTTGATTTCGCCCCCATTTCTTCCCATAACTGTTTCTAGTTTCGTGACTGCAGCAGCTATTTCTGCCCTTTTCCCTCTAATCATTAGTCTAACTTCGTCACGTTTCTCGCTTGCTTGCTGAAATTCTGGGATTAATCTGTCAAGAAGCTCCCTCTGCCGACCTGCCTCCCTCCCTAGCGTCTCGATTTCACTCCACCCGAATAACCTAACAGGATAGTTAGTCTCAATATTATGAATCTCTCGCACGTTTCCGTTTGCATCATAGACCCGCGTTGTACAGTCCTGCTTATTATCAAAGATGCTCTCGAGTATATGATGCTCACCGTCCTCAGCTACATATACGAGTCGCATTACACAATCTGTTAAAGTAGCTCGCTGTAAACTCCGTGCTTTAGCGGCTAATTCTGCACCTGCCTTTTCCATTTCATTCAGATGTTTATTCTGGTCGAACATATATCGAAGTGATTCAATGATTGTGGATTTACCTGATCCCCGTGGCCCTATCATACATGTTAGATTATCGGAGAAGGCTACTCCGATATTCTCAAAAAAGCCGCTCTCACTTCCAGCAACAATTTCCATACCCAGAATTCGTGGGCATGGCTTGGCGGGGACATCACTCGGAAACCTAATCCGTGTCTCTGCAAATCTCAGCGCTTGAACAAGATCTTCGAAACATACTGATGCCATCTTGATATAAGTTACTCTCTCCTGCGAATCAAGATCTTCTATACAATGGGCATCACCTTTCAGCAAAACGGCTATGCTCGTCTTCCGTCCGGTTATTTCGCTAACCCAACAGTAATGCTCCTTATCGCTGCTCTTAGCCACTTCTATACCATCGAATCCTGCCGATAGTATCCAATCCTTGAATAATTCTGAAATACGCTTTTCTTCACCCGTCGATAGTTCTCCATTCGGTGCACAGAAAGTAATCCCGTCTCTTCCTAATTGTCTAAAAGTTCTTCGAGCTCCTCTGTCCGTGTCTATATGTGCCGCTATGCATATCCCTCCACAATTGTGAATAACATCAACGAAGTCCTTAATTTGCCCAATTTCCTTTATCTCTTCATTACCTACCCGAGACTTCTCTTCGGGAATGTACTGCGGTAGTATCCGGCAAATCCGTTCATGTGGTAACTTTTCCGGAAAGATTCCTAATATGTGAATACGAAAAGCATTAAGTGGGGGAGATGGTCGAATGTTTATTTCCATTCCAGGTAAAACGCATATACTGCTAGAAGTTAAAGTGTCTGATGCGCGACAAGCTAACCCGCATTTCATATGATCCGTTATCGCTACCATATCTAGGTTGCTTTTAACAAGCTCAGCAAGGTATTCTTGTTCACTCTTAGCGTGCATTCCCTTACAATCAGTACCGCTTGCTGCGAAGGTCCTGCCATAGTCTGGACTGTCTGGGGAATGAGAATGAAGTACTACCTTACGAAAAAGCCCTACATCTTGCCTGTGCTCTTCTAATCGCCTTAATAATTCTGTATAACCCGCCATTCTTCCCTCCTATTTGGGTCTGCATACTTGCTATGTTTTAGAAAGCACCAACCCATATTCGCTATATACGAGAATTAGGGTATAATTTTCGCATACAGTATCGTTAATACTTACTCCGGGAGATAGGTGCCAAGCGTATTTATATATGCTCGCTCCACAAGCCCCACGACGCGAAACGGGGCTTGCCTGACTTTTAATAAGTGTCATACGCCTCGCGACCCAACCTTCAAGTACTTCACTATCGGGCGGGGCGCCACATCAAGAATCTGGCGTCTTTATCTGTCCTATCTCTTTGGAGGGTTGTTTCCTCTGTCCCCACCTGATGGGTTGCCGGTTCTACTCGGCCAATTACCACCGCTTTTTCCTCCTCCTTTACCACTGCCTTTGCCTCCACTACTGCCTTTACCCATATCGTTACCTCCTTTCAATAGCTTATTTCACATCATTATGCATGTTGGAGCTTGAGTCTAGTCCTATAGTGGGAGTTTGTCAATGTGCAAAAAGAAACGTTTATACTACTTTAACAATTGAATAAATAATAGCCAGTTAGGCAAGGTAATATGATTAACGTTCTAGGTCAACCAATCTGAAGTGAGACCTAAACTCTTCCACCATTTGTCGTATACGGCGTCTTCCTAAAGAAGTTTTATTTAGTTGGTTCAGTTCTTTTTCCCTATCGTTAACTTCCTCGCGCATACCCTCGAACATTTCGAAGTAGACTAACTTGGGGTCTTTACCCTTTGTCTGCCGCTGTTGACCGTCTCTATGCTCTTGCAACCTAACAGCTAGGTCCTTAGTTTGACCTGGATAGAATGTCGCATCAGAGAGTTTTAAGATATATACGTATCGTCGAAGGCGTTCTATGGTCTTATGGGATGCAACAGACCGTTTCTCCCACTCAATACCCGGCCAAGGGTTTACCTTACCACTCTCAATTAATTCTATAGCCAAGCAGTTATTACACATTAAAGGATGTTTATCATCTATATCATCGGATAAATCCCAAATAATGAATTCAGCATTGCCATAGAACCAGTGACAAGAACTACATTCATCAAGCTCAAAAGCATCCCAGTCTTGCCAATGCTCTCGACATAGGGGTAAGTCATAAGTCGCGTTATTTTTACATCCCCATCTAGCACATGGTTGCCTCATTTACATACTCCGCTGATAAAGTGTAGCCATTATATCATGTCTTAATGAAGGCAAAAAAGGAACCTTTTTAGTTAAAAGGAAAGTGCAAAGGACCTTGAGAAAGTTCTACCTATTGACCTGCACAGTCTACCGCATAGGTCCCAAACCAACAAGCAGTAAATATGATTGGCAACGATAACTTGCTTATTCCCGTTCCCCGAAAATACGGTCCAGCCAACCCGGCTCGAACCTGATAGGCTCATTAGGTGTATCATCACTGGGTTTCCCCAGCTCCTCAACCCCATAACCAGCTCTACGCCAGTGGCCAACGAGAACTTCGTCCTCCGTTTCATCGCCTACTCGAGGCTCTTCTGTACCATCAGGAAGCAGTTGATAGTCCTTATCGAGAAACGCCAGGAACGCTTCCTTATCTACCCTGAAGCGCTTGACTTTAGCTACTTGCTCGCTAGCGCTGTCACTGTTGCTAACAGCTGCTTCACTATTGGCATCAAGCAAGCTACGACGGCTAGCTCCAGGTCCACCATCAGTGCCTGCTTGTGCAGCCTGTTCGCTAGCGCTACCATCTGCTTCTTGAGCTGCTTCGAGCGCTTCAGGCCTGCTTTGAGCAGCTAGCTCTGCTACTATAGCCGCTTTGTCCCTAGCACAGTCTTCACAGTTTTCCGCTTGGTCCCAGAGCGAACGGAGTTGGTGGTGAAGCTGTCCTTCCTGCCACTTGGTGAGCTCTTGATGAGCAGCTTGAGCAGCGCTTTCCGCTTTTGCCCTAGCTTCTGTCTCTTCTTGCAAGCGCTCGAGCATACTCTCCCTTAAATCATCGAACCTGCCATTAGCGGTATGAAGTTGTCCTTGTAGCTCCCGGGCATGGCTCTCCGAGTCCTCCAAGCGCCGCTCTAAGCGCTCTATAGAGCGCTTAACGTCATTTGATATCTCCGCTAGCGCTTCCTCCGGTGGGTTTCCATTATCCTGGTCTCTTACGATCGGGTGAGCTAACATCTTATGTCCGGCTAACCCAGCCCCGTTCTTTAGCTTCTTTCCACAGGTACCGCAAATATATCCTTCTTTCATGTCTGTCATACCAATTTCCCTCCTTTGTGTATATGTATTTCCTCCCCTTTATTAGGAGAAATTGCCTATCTGCCCAGTCATGCGTTATCAACAATTAGGTAGAATTGTTGAGGCATATTCCCCTATGGCTGGTGGAGGAGACCGTACAAATATTAATCCTTGCTTTCTACTCATTGCCGGCCTTACCCTCTTTGTTCGTTAACTGGAGGACAACTTCTCGCAGCTTGTCGGGGCGATGACCATTACCTCCAAGGGTCAGATTAAGCTGCTGTGCTAACTGTCCCAGGACAACAAGGTGGTCCAATAGATGTGGCAATAGTTGTGTGGGATCATCTTCGAGATATAGTTTAGAAGCATTAGGGTAACCGATAGCAAAAAGCTTGTTCAGGTAGCTGAGGTTACGTTCTAGCGAACTATCTGTGCATGGCGGGGGGGTTCGACCCTCCCCCGTCTCCACCAAACCCACCATTTCTCGCCCTGATTGCTTCGGGGCGTTTTCTTTTTGATCTTCGGGGCCGGGCTCACCTGACTCCTCGGGATTAAACACTATTACCTTGGAATCCGGTTTTTGTCTCAGTGACTCAAATAAACTGTAGAATGCAGGCTTTGGAAGCCACCCTACTATGCTGCGGCTAGCTATGAGGTCAATATAGACTGCATCAAGCATCCGAGTTAGAAGTCTGTGTTTTTCCTCTTTTCGCCTACCGGACAGTTTGCCCCGGAGCGCGAGCCTCTTTTTTCGCCCAAACTGGAAGCGATTCAATACCGTGCTTCGTTCTTCCTTTCCAAGTAAAGGCCTCACATCTAGGGTATCTAGCTGAATAAGGTCACCTGCTGGATAACCTGGTAATCCTTAGGCTTTCTAGGCGATAAGGGTCACATCTTCTTGACATTTGCCAATTGGCAAACTATTATTTAACTAGGGATGTAATAACAGGAAAAATCTGTAAGCTGGGAATAGGCAAGTTCTAAGAGGGGTGTGGTGAGCAGGTTAAGGGGATTAATTATCTTCATTGGCAGCGTGGTGCTTATGATGCTGGGTTTCGGGATGTACCGCGCCCCTCACATTGACTGGGAGGGTTTCCTTGAGGCGTGGTCTTTGGTGTTCAGTGACATAGCCAGGTTAATAGATGACCCTTTTGCCGTGTTAGGGATTGTAGTGGTGGTAATCGGGTTCCTGGTGGCGGTTAGTGGGCTGCGCCGCGCTGTGCGAGGATAAGCTAGGGATAACCGGGCGCAAAAAGTAGGCAAATGATGGCACAGAATACGAAAGGAATGGAATTTATCTCGGCTACCACACACGAGCTTAAGACCTCTCTCACTGCTATTATTGCTTCAGCCGAGCTCCTCAGTGATGAACTTCAGCTAGACAAGAAAAGCGTGTCGGGGAGGCTCATTCAAAGCATCATCCGAAATGCCCATAGCATAGATGAAAGGCTGTCTCGCTTTCCAGAGATGGCAAAATTGCTAGCCGGGGATTTGCGATTACAACTAGAGCCTGTTGAAATTGGGCAGGTTATCCACAATGTGGCGACACGGTTTTACCCCAGAATCCGAAGCAGAAGCCAATCCCTCACTGTGGAATTACCCAATTCTCTGCCCTTGGTCAAGGCGGATAGGCAATATCTAGAGGAGATTCTGCTAGCTCTGGTAGCCAATGCCAGCAAGTGCACCCCAGAAAGAGGCAAAATAAAGGTAGGTGCCCGGCAGGATGGCGAGAGCTTAGTGGTTCAGGTAAGTGACACCGGGGTGGGCATCCCGACTGAGGAGCAAGAACGAATCTTTCAGCCCTATTACCAGATTAAGCAAGACGGGGAAGGAAAGAAAACCGGTAGCGGGCTTGGGTTAGCTATCACTAAATCCCTTGTTGAGCTACACGGAGGCAAGATATGGGTGGAGAGCGAACCGGGGAAAGGTAGCACCTTTGCCTTCTCCCTGCCCTTGTAGTAGTCAGTAGCCAGTAGCCAGTAGATACTGAATTCAGGAGAAATGAAAACGTAAAAATAAAAATGCAAACCAAAAATCAAAAATGTAGAGGGTTGGCGCAAGGGAAGGGAAGGATAATTTTGCATTTTACTCTGTAGTTTTTATCTTTTATCTTTGAGTTTTAATATGAAAGTAGTGGTAATTGATGACTCTCCAGAGATTATAGAGGTTGTCTCTCTGTGCTTCCAGCTCCGCTGGAGCGGCACTACCTTGGTCTCAGCCAGCAAGGGTGCCAAAGGGCTAGAGCTTATCGAAGCCAAAAATCCTGATGTGGTTATCTTAGATATAGGGCTGCCCGATATGGATGGCTTCCAGGTTCTTCGTGAGATACGGCTCTTCTCTCAAGTGCCAGTGATAATGCTAACAGTAAGGGGCGAGGATACCGATATAGCCAGATGTCTTGAGATGGGGGCAGATGATTATATGGTAAAGCCCTTCAGCCATATTGAACTAATAGCCCGAGTGCAGGCGGTGCTGCGCCGTGTCCGGGGGTTATCTGTTACCACTGAGGAACGTCCCTTTGTCAGCGGTAAACTATCGGTCGACTTCGCCAGCAATGAGGTAATGGTAAATGGGAAGTCAGTGAAGCTTAGCGCCACTGAATCCAAGCTGCTCCACCATCTAATTAGAAATGAGGGCAGGCTGCTCTCCCACGAGAACCTGTTAACCAAGGTATGGGGGGGAACATACCGAGATGCCAGAGACCTGCTAAGGGTACATATTCAGCACTTAAGACAGAAGCTAGGGGATAGTGCTGAATCGCCCAATATTATCGTCACCGAGCACGGGATGGGCTATAAGTTTGCCAGGCCGGCAAATTCTTAGATTTTCGTTTACTAAACCCACCTTAGGGTAGATTGAAGAGGTGCTAACACCTCTTGAAAACCTGTGCTTTCCTCTCTTTTGAAGGAGAAAAATACTATAAGGAGGGTCAAAGAGAGGTCAACAGAGTCGCCTCTAGCGAGTGGTGCCTCTCTTAAAAATAATTGCCTCCTCTCCTTTCTTTCCTTTGAAGGGGGGATTAGGGGGTGAGGTAGCACACCAGAGACCTGGGTCTAATCAGGATGGCGTTCTAACCAACTGAGCTGATAGCTGGGACCAGCTTTAATACCTCCTATTTCTCTGGGAATTTTTCTGAAGCAAGCTTACCCCCAATTGCCCAGTTGTGCTTGGGGTTATCTTTAATAATTATTTGCACTACTTCTTTAGGAACACCGATTTTCTCAAATGAAGAGGTGATGCCTTCAGCAAGCTGCTTCTTCTGTTCAATGGTGCGCCCTTCCCACATCTCCACGAAAACTACTGGCATAATACCCTCCTTATTTTGATTACTCAAATAACACTGGTACGCGAAAAGAATAGATTAGCTATTAGTCCGGCTATTGGCGGAAAGAAAAAGGTACATGCCAGACGAATTAGGGTGAATTTCCACCCTATTATCCCTATCTCCAGTGGTAACCGGGCAACAGCCCATAATGACCATGCAGTTATGAAGGCTACCATGGTACCAACACTGGCTCCCACCCGCAGGAGTCCGGCGGCAATGGGCAAACAAACATAGGGACCACCTGGCATAAGACCACCGATTCCCGCACCAATCAAGATGCCTCGGAAACCAGATCCGGCACCTACCCACTGGGATATCATTTCAGTGGGAATAAGATGCTGAACCATACCAGCTATTATAAATGCAAAAATTAGTAGGGGGATAATCTGTAATAGTAGATTCCCGGCTGATTTTAACCCTAGAATATGTTCCCCGCCTCCTTTTTGATAACCAATAAAGAGAAGGACAATGGCAATTACGCCCATTATTATTGTCGGAATAAGCATTTGTCGGAACCCCCTGTTTTTACTCATACCATTTTTCATCGTTGACTAACTCATCATAGTTATTGAGCGATGAGACTGTCAACATAGCTATAAAAAGATTATTTAGCAACCTATCCCCCTGACCCCCTTCCCTTAATAAGGGAAGGGGGAGTATCGGTGAGAGAGGGGCTAAGCCTCTCTCTAAAACAGCTTCCCCATCGCCTTCAAAACAGCAGGTATTAGAAGAGAGTTAAAGAGAGGCGAAGCCTCTCTTATAATATTCTTCCCCCTCCCTTGGTAAGGGAGGGGGATAAAGGGGGTGGGTTACCAAATAAATATTAAGGGGGTGAGGTTAATAAATTATCTCATAATAAACTAATCACCCTTTCTTACTAGTAGGCATATATTTCTAGAAAAGAACTTGAGCGGGAAGTGGTAGGCGCTTTCGGGGAAGGATTTTAAGACTTCAAAGCCAGCCTGCTTTACCAGCCTCTCCAGCTCAGCGTAGGAGAACAGGTAGTAGTAGCGATACAGGGTCTTACCCCTCATTCGCCACGGCACAGCTACCTCTCGACGGCTGAACCAGAACCGGGGTTGCCAGTGGTTCCACACCGTGATGAAGGCTTCACCACCTGGCTTCAATACTCGCCTCAACTCGTTTAATGCCGCTCGCTTCTTCTCCTCACCTTTTATATGGTGGTAGGTAGCTACTGAGATTGCCCAGTCAAAGGTTTCGTCAGGATAGGGAAGAGAGCTGACATCAGCCAGCGATATGTCCACAGTAAAACTGAATTTTTTGGAGTATTTTCGGGCTAATTTTAGCATTTCAGTAGAAAAGTCCACACCATATAAATCAAAGGAGTGGATAAAAGGCAGGAAGTCTGGGCCATGGGCACAGCCAAGATTAAGTAGCTTGCCCTTCTGCCACCGTTGTGCCACTGCCTCCAGCTCATTGCGGAATATAGACCAGTGCCTGAAGCTATACCAACCTGGGGCTATTTGATTAAATATATTTATTGCTATCGCTTCTTCCCCCTATGTCTTGGTGAAACCCTTTCTTTCCATTTTACCCCATGCCGTCTTGCCGCTAAAATAATCCCAGAATGCTTTCACCCGCCACCATACGGTTAGTTGGCGGTATCCGAAATTCTCCAAAAAGGCAGCAGCAACCAATCTCGTAATGTCCGAGGTCTTCGGGTATCTTCTATAGAAAAGCTCTTCCAATACCACCGCCCCTGTCGAGAGGATGACTCCTATCAGGATTGCCACCGTTAAGAAAAGGGCAAAGAATGGGAAATCCACTATACCTAATGCATAGCTTATAGGCACGATGATATACCCTGACAGCTCTACCACCGGTGCCAACATCTCAAAGAACACGAAATAGGGAAAGGCAACCATTCCAATTGTTCCATATCTCGGGTTTAGCATCATCCTGCGGTGAATACGGAGGGAGTCGATAAGCCCTCGCTGCCAGCGGTTCCTTTGCCGTCCCAGGGTCCTGAGCGATTCGGGCACCTCGGTCCAGCATACCGGATCAGCCAGAAAGCGTATTTCATATTCCCGCCTTTGTTCTCGCAGATAGCGGTGCATCCGCACCACCAATTCCATATCTTCGGCAAGTGAGCCTCGTCGGTAACCGCCAACAGCGATGACCACATCTTTTCGGAAAATACCAAAAGCCCCTGATATGATAAGCAAGGAGTTCAGAGCACTCCAGCCGCACCGTCCAAAGAGAAAAGCTCGCAGGTATTCGACGGCTTGTATCACAGGTAGCCAGGCACGAGACAACCCTACATGCACCACGCGACCGCCTTCGATAGTGCAGCCATTGGCAATTCGTACGATGCCGCCCACGGCTACGGTCTTTTCAGGCCTCTCCAGGAAAGGCTTAGTTACGCGCAAGAGAGCGCCGCCCTCTATCAGCGAATCAGCATCGATGATGCATATTAATGGATATCTTGAAACATTTATTCCGGCATTTTGGGCGTCAGCCTTGCCCCCATTTACCTTGTCCACAGCAACCAGGTTAGGATAATCTGGCGAACGATAAACGCCCAGTATCTGCTGGCAGGGCACCCTTTCTTCAATATCTGACGGTATCGGGGGCAGGTTAAAGGAGGTCTTAAGCTTTCCCAAGGTGTTGTCCGTTGAACCATCGTTGACCACGATAACCTCAAACTCAGGGTATTCCAGCATCAGTAGGGATTTCACACTCTCGTCTATGGTGAACTCTTCATTGTAGGCAGGCGCAATTATGGAGACAGGTATCGTCAGCGGAGATTGTATTACTCGTCGCCACTGCTCGTGCTCGATGCGTCTTCGGTACCGGAGTACTGAGAAATATGAGATAGCCAACAAGATGAAATAATTGCTGTTGATGGCGATGAAGTAGATGAGAATGGCTATATTGAAGCCCAAGATTATGCTAGCCAGAACGCCGCCGCTTTGCACCAATGTTTACACTCCCAAAGCTCTTTCTGCCAATACTTGTGCCGCTGTGGCACGTGGTGCCTCTTCTTCTGAAGCCGAGGTCTCATGCAGAGCCTCTATGCCTTCTTCACCAAGTCGATACAGAGCATCGGCGGCGTTGTGCCTAACCCACCAGTTCTCATCTGAGAGTGCCCGCTTGAGCTTATCCACGGCCTGCTTGTCTCCTAGTGCTCCAAGGGCTTTAGCTGTCTGAGCCCTAGCCTCCCAACTCTCATCGTCAAGCGAAATAATCAGGCTTTCCACGGCTGATACGTCTCCTATCTGACCTAGTGCTTTCACCGCTGATATTCGAGTTTCTTTATCGGGGTCTCTCAGCAACAAGAAAAGTGATTCCAGAGCCTCAGTAATTTGCAAAAGTCCGCAAATCTGCACGTATAAAAGACGGGCATTGATATTTGTGGTTGCTTCGAGTCTGGAAATGATCTCAGGGGTAACTTTGGGCCCCATGCCTATGAGCACCTCGACGATGCGGCTACCCGTCCAGAGGTCTCCCTCTTCTATTATCCCTAGAAGCAACCGGAGTCCTCTAGGTTCATTCAGTTGTCCCAGCGCCCTCACTGCCGCCAGTCTAACATCTTCGACAGGGTCTCCTACAGCATCGATAAGGGCGGTAACCGCCATTTGACTCTGCATAGTTCCTAGATTGATGGCAGCTTCGAGCCTTCGCCACCATCTCCTTGAAAGCAAAGCACTCATCTCGCTTTTCACATAGCCAATTTTCTCAAAGGCAGTGGTCATATTGCATCTGTCCTGTCCCTTCAACTGAGCTGCTAGTTGCAGAAGCAACTCTTTAATAAACTTTCTATCACCGGGGAAGAGACGGCGTTCCAGTGGCTCTGTCGCTATGGGGTCATTGAGGAGATTAAGCGCATGAGGCTCGAAGCGGCGCTTTCGTCTTTCAGCGTAACGCTCAAGCAAGTTGACTACCCAGCGACGCAAGACCAGGTAAGGAACGATGGCTAGAATAAGTAACTGTAGAAATATGATTGTGTAGATAGTTTCTAACATTGTCTAACCAAGCGATAGGAGAATTTGGGATTAGCTCTAGGAACGAGAGGTAAGAACATGGTTCACCCGGGCGTTTAATTCGGCAAAACTAAAAGGTTTGGTGATGTAGTCTTCGGCACCGACTTCGAGCCCAAACACAACATCCTTCTCCTGCACCTTCGAAGTAAGCATTATCACCGGGATATTTTTTGTCTCTTCTTGCGACTTGAGCTTCCGCAGAACCTGAAACCCATTCATGACCGGCATCATGATATCGAGCAGGACAAGGTCAGGTTTCTCCCTCGTGGCAATTTCCAGAGCCTCTCCACCATTCACAGCGAAAATGACCTCATGGCCCACACTTCTTAGTCTGAAGTCAAGCAGTTTGATGCTGAGGGGATCGTCGTCTGCTACCAATATTCGTGCCAAATGTCCTCCTTTTCTCAAAAATAGTTTACCACCTTAAGAAAATCTTGTCTAGATTCTCGTGACATTTGTCAATTTTATGCCCTAAAGCGTACTTCTGCTCACCATGATGAGACAGAACCGGATTTTTAATAGCGCCATAAGCTGAAATCTGCTAAACTGTTTTTGACCCTTAAGGGAAGTATACTATGAGAAAATTCACCAGGACAATATCCGGGGTTACCCCGGTGGCAGTTATGACTGAGCCTATGAAATGCCCAGGGCAATGTATATATTGTCCTACTTACTCGGCAACGCCCCAGAGCTATACCCCAGAGTCACCAGCAGTATTGCGAGCTAGAAAATGCGACTATGATGCCAAGAAACAGGTTGAACTCAGGCTAAAAATTCTATCTGAAATGGGGCACCCCACAGATAAGGTTGAACTGATAGTAATGGGTGGCACTTTTTTAGCATATCCCCAAGACTATCAATATCAGTTTATTAAGGACTGCTTTGATGCCCTAAACGGTGAGGAGTCAACTACCCTGGAGGAGGCAAAGCGACTTAATGAAACAACTAACCATCGCTGCACCGGGTTGTGCATAGAGACCAGACCTGATTGGTGTGGACAAGAGGAGATAGACCGAATGCTTGAATTTGGCACCACCAGGGTAGAACTTGGGGTTCAAACCTTAGATGATGAAATCTACCGACTGGTAAGAAGAGGGCATAAGGTAGAAGATGTAGTTAAAGCCACCACATTGCTCAAGGAGCACGGCTTCAAGGTGCACTACCACTGGATGCCGGGATTGCCTGGTTCAAGTCCCAAAGAAGACCTAGAGCTATCGGCAAGGCTATTTAGTGATGACAGCTTTAAACCAGATGGCTTGAAGCTATATCCCACTATGGTAGTGGAGGGCACTGAGCTGGAGAAGTGGTATCAGGATGGGTGCTACCAACCATACGATGATGATACTATGATTAACCTGATTTGCCAGATTAAGTCCATTGTGCCCAAGTATGTCAGAATCTCACGGGTGCTGCGTGATATCCCGGCAAAATTTATCGTGGGTGGCTTGAAGGATTCGCTACGGGATGTAACTAAACAGCGAATGAAGCAGCAAGCCATTGAATGTAAGTGCATCCGCTGCCGAGAGTATGGCCACCGGGCACGAGATGGCTGGGAAATCGGCGAACCCCGAATAGTAAGAATGGATTATGAAGCTTCAGGCGGTAAGGAAATTTTCTTGTCATTTGAGGATGAAAATGAAACGCTATTTGGCTTGTTGCGGATGAGGATTCAATCTAAACCCATAGCTAGACTAGGGTCAGAGATTAGAGGAAATTTAGCCCTAATAAGGGAACTACATATATATGGTCCTGAGGTTTCTCTAAAGCACCGGAACCCCACCGCAGCTCAGCATAAGGGTTTGGGTAAGGCACTACTAAGGGAAGCTGAGCGAATTGCTGGTGAGGAGTTCCAGGCGCAGGGGATGGTAGTTTTGAGTGGAACTGGAGCCAAGGAGTACTACCGTGAGTTTGGCTACAGCTCACAGGGAGACTATATGGTTAAGAATCTGTCTCAATCTGCTCAAGCCTGACATCACTAATGCCAAAGTGGTGGGCTATCTCATGCTGCACCACCCTCTGTATCTCGGCGGTAATCTCGGCATCATATCTACATTTAGCCTCAATCGGCTTCTGGAATATAGTTATTTTATCCGGTGGCACCAGCCCGTAGTGTCGGCTTCGCTTGGTTTGGGGCACACCCTCATAAAGACCCAGTAGAGTTTCGCTCCGCCTCAGTCCCGCCTTACGCAATTGCCCAGAAGTCGGCCAATCCTCAACCACCACATCAATGTTTTCCAGCTTGGTGCGAAACTCCTCGGGTAGACTATCAACCGCCCTTGCCACCAGCCACTCAAATCTTTCCTATCCATAGCCTCTCTCAAGGGGTAAAGGGGAAGGGGCTGGCTACGCCAGCCCCTTCCCCTTTGTTCCTGTCCTCATTTATCTTAGGGTGTCCCGTATAACTCTTGAGCGCCAGCTATATCGCCAATCTCCAGAGAGCACTTCTTGGTTTCGCCTTTGCTTAAGTAGCCATACTTAGTTTACCCGATGACGGCTGGGATGTAAATATGCTAGAGGAAACTTGTTGGAAGGCAGGAAAAGAAGCTGCTCAGGGACTCTTCCTATCAGCCCTGGAGCAACGAGACCAAGGGGTGGCGGCTTTAGCTGAGGGGGATAGTAAAGGCAGTTATCCCCTGGATAGAGCCACGGGGCTGTCTGGAGTTGGGTGCAGAAGAGCAGGAAGCTGTGTTTGAGGATAGCGAGGTGTTTGAAGGCGAGGGCGAGGAGAAAGAGATTGTAGTCACCGAGATGGATGCCACCGAGATGGATGCCACCATACTCCACTCTCAGGAAAAGGGGCAGAAGAAGCTTACCGTAAAGGTGGGTGTTATGTACTCCGGTAAGGAGCTGGAAAGCGAGACCGCCAAATACAAACGGTATCGGCTTAGGGAGAAGACCCTCTATGGCGGGATTGAGGACCCCGAGGAATTCGGTGAGAAGCTCTACTTCAAGGGCGAGGAGAAGCTTTCCCTATTCAAAGCTAGAAACCTGCTAGTGCTTGGGGATGGCGACCCCTGGATAAAGAACATAGCTGAGGGTTCCTACTTTATGGCTACCTACCCGCCTAAGGCGGGCGGCTCCTGATGGTCAAAATTCACCAGACCTTCAGCGACCAACCAAAGCTGGTATCGGAGTTGATAGATTACCTCTACAGCGGCCAAGATGAAAAGATGCTGACCACAGTAAAGCTAGCTCGTCTGTTATGTGAGGATAAGGATAAGAGGCAAAAGATTGCTGACCTGGTCACTGACTTTTCCTGTATCGGGATTAAAAACCACTTTACGAAAGTCAGTGTAACTGATGGCAAGATCCGCTAATAAGTCGCCAATTGTAGTCTCTTCTCCTACCTCCTTCTTACTCTCCAATAATACCTCGGTTGTTTATCATAGGCAGGTTAATAGTATCACCGCCATTTTAGTTAGCCTAAGCCACCCTGTCAATGGAGTAGACAGCAATACCGGGCAACAATCAGCCAGATTGTCATCCTTTCAGCACTAGGCTCAACCCAATGCTTGGAGGAACTCCTGTGAAGTAACTACGCTCGCCTGTCTTGGGAACACCTTTCCCATAAGCACCTGTTGAACCTCATCATCTTGGTCGGCACAACAGTCAGAGAGCACTATTAATTGGTAATCTATGTCAGCAGCCCACCGTACAGTTGAGAGCACACAACCGCTTGTCGAAATTCCCATCAGAACCAACGTCTCGATTCCTTGTTTTCTAAGTATTTCATCCAAATTTGTAGTTGAGAATGGCCCAACACGACTCTTAGTAACCACTATCTCTCCAGATTGAGGAGTTACCGCAGGATGGATTTCGGTCTTCGGTGTCCTCTCTCCACGGCGTACTTCCACGTATATGACGGGAACACCCTTGCGGCGAGCTTTTGCCAAAACCGTATTCGCCTTTGCCAAGAGTTCGTCTCGGAAAACATCTAAGAAATAACTCAGTTGCCGGTTCTGGTAATCCATAATCAGAATTACTGTCTTATTTCGGTCAAATGACAACTGCTCAGTCATGTCTTCAGACCTCCTTATATATCATAATGACTGTGGCACCTGCACCTTGCTGCTCTTTATACTCTATAAGGAGTGATTTATTCCCAGTAGCTTGCACAACTGGGCAGGTGTATATTTACCAGGTGGCTCACGGTTAGCTGCCATCTCCTGAGAGATACGCAGCAGCATTTCATTGATTGGTGCCTGTCTCCCTAGTTTCTTGGCTAATCGTACTACCTCCCCGTTGAGAAACTCAGTCTCGACAGCACCTTGATTACGGGCTAGGCTCTGCCATGTCGAACCTTGTGCCTCAGTATCAAGCTTACCACGTAGTGGTGCAGTGATCTCTGGCCACTCCTGTGCCAGCTCTTCTGCTGATACCCAGCGAATGCCCGCCTGAGTCAAAATATTTCGGAACTCTTGTTGTGCAGCGCGGGTAATCGAATCGATGTCGTCTCCCCTGGCATTGGTAATAGCACCAATGGCGTTAGCCAAATTACCCATTAATTTGCCCCATTTGTAGGGCATGACATCTGGAGTTGTCTTCACTAAGAATCTGGCCGTGCGTAGCTGCGTTGCCACTAGCTCAGCCAGTTCATCAGTTCCCTCAGGGTAACACCCAATGACGAAGCAACCTGGTGGGTCGCGGCGAGCGATCACCTCACCGTCAGTAAGGTAGACCGCGCCTACTCGTACCATTACACCATACACTTTTGAAAAGTATTGAGCTGCAATCTCCTCATTCCGTACCCCGTTCTGAAAGCAAAAGATAGGAATATCCTCAGTTATCGCCCGCAGATCACGGAGAGCTCCTTCGGTGTCCTGTCCTTTCATGCAAAGGAAAACTACATCATCCGCCTTATAGTCAATCTGGTCAGGTTCAGTGACAGCTGGTATCCGTAAACTGTAGGTGCTGTTAGGCGTAACAAGGTGGAGACCACGCTTTTTAATGGCGTTTACATGACCGGGGCGACTGATTAAGAGTACATTATGTCCAGTCCGTGATAAATGGCCTCCCACCACACATCCAATTCCCCCCGCTCCATAGATGATCAGACGCATGACTTTCTCCTATTCTGGGAGTACGTATTTGCACAAATTATCATAATTATACAATAAGGTCACAAATCGTCAGAATATTCAATAAAGGAACGATTTTAGACACGCAGAAGCGCCCTGATCCCGGCCCTGCCCCACGAGCCCCACGCCGCGAAACGGGGCCTGCCGGGACTCAAATGAGTGCCATACGCCTAAGCGATTGGACAGCCGACTCGAGTTCTTCGTTGCCCCTGCCGTTCAGTCTACCTGCTTGCATCTCCTGCCTGCATGTAATATTATGGCGTGAAGGGGGGTTGTAAGCGGTTGAACCCAGGGCAAGGAGGAACATATCGTGTCGGCTATACCAGCATTTGAGATTGGTGTCTGGAACGTCTGGATTTTCGTGATTTGGCTACTAATACCTTTTTTCTTGGGACCTTTAGGTATAATTCCTAAGGGTCGAGAGGAGGGGAGCGATTTTACCGCTGAGTTCAATAAGATGCAGAAGATTGCAATCCTTTCTCTCCATGTGATCTTTCCCCTCCTGATTATATATTCCATTTTCGTACCGTTAAGATTGGGTACAGTGTGGTTTTATGCAGGCCTTCCTATTTATTTATTAGGTTTAACCACGTATATAATGGTTTTTGTGGGTTTTGCCACTACGCCACCTGACGAGCTCGTTACCAAGGGAATATATCGCTATTCAAGAAATCCAATGCAACTCTCCATATTTATACTCCTCGTAGGGGTGGGCATAGCTACATCTTCCTGGGTTTTCTTGTTGCTTTCCGCAGCATATATGACTATACCGCTCCTTTGGTTAAATGCCGAAGAACAACACTGCCTCAAATTCTACGGCGATGCCTATCGTGAATACACGAATAAAACGCCAAGGTGGATAGGGATACCAAAATCTTAAATTCAAAGGAAGGAGGTATATATTATGGCGAGCTGTCTTAATCCTAAGTCCCCCATTTGTCTTGACCCAAAATCCATAATCGATGCGGGTGGCTATCATCTATTGGGGTCTAGAATTTTTTCCGTTCTGGGTCTTATATTCGCTATATTAGGGGTTATTAGTGATGCCATGAACGCGACTCTAGGCTTGGAACCAATATCTTGGTTCCTGCTGGCAATTGGTGTTTCTGTAGTCAGCATAGCACCTTGTGTTGGCTGGGCGGTGGCTGTATATCTCAGGTCTATAGAGGCTAAGAAGGAGCAATAGAATCTAGGTGAAGTAGTAGCTACCTGAATTGCCTTATAAAACTTCTTACTATCCTCAAACCTCACCGACCTTGTGTATCGCTCTACTTGGCCAGTGATTCCCACCCACCCAGGTCTTTGATGTATGGTTGTGCTAAGTATTATTTTAATAGATTTAAACGAAGTATTGACAGTAGGCCCTATTGGGATTAGTATAACCAATAAATTAGATTATAGAGGTGATTAACATGGCAGAAATTCCAGACGACGTGAAGCGACATCTATTCGAGAGAAACCCAATGTTATGTTTGTGGATGAACGGCATCTTAACCTACTTGGGCGTTGCGTTTATGGTGATTGGCATTGTTAGCGATGCCATGAATAAGGTGCTAGGTTTGGAGCCCACTAATTGGTTCATCATGGCGGTCGGATTTTGGATGCTAGGCATCTTTGCATGGTTCAGGGGATACTACTCAGCAAAGGAAAAGCTAGATTGGTGAGCCATAAACCAAGATTCTAAGGCTGTTAGATTCTCACTTGACACTGCTGGCTCCTCACAATGAATTATACCATCAGGTAAGGTATAAAGTAATACCCTATGTCCATAAGCCCCACGCCGCGAAACGGGTCACACTAGGGCTCAGACGAGTGCCATACGCCTCACGACCCAGCCTTTGCGCACTTCCCTATTGGGCGGGGCGCCACGTTGAGAATCTTGACTTATACCAAGAGGAAATTATTATTTACCCTACCTGCTCAATTAAAGTAGGACCTCGTGACATCACCTTATTTTGGGGTTGGATCAAGGAGCATACCTTGGGCTATCTTTTGTCCGTAACTGCAATTCTCAGAGAGGGGACAAGCTAAACATCTTGGCTTCCTACAGAAACTATAAGAATAGAGGTTGCTGATCTTAACTCACCTTGGCCTTACGAATTAATAAATACAGAAGAGGGTATTTCAGTAAGAGCTAGAAGGGTGAGTTAAACTGTAAAGCATCAATGCCCAAAAAGATAAGCCTGATTGACCTGCCACTAAATCAGAAATAATACGATGTTCTATTCAAAAAGGAGGCCTATTGCCTCCCTTTACTACCTTGGTAGCGGGGGCTGGATTCGAACCAGCGACCTTTGGGTTATGAGCCCAACGAGCTTCCACTGCTCTACCCCGCGCTATTGCATTTTAGTATAACCACTGGCAGGATAAAGTGTCAAGAGTGTGTACTCGCTTCAACCTTCTTCCCCTTTTTCCTTCCCCTGCCGCCAGGCTTTGAGCCGAGCTATAACCTGTTTCTCGTATCCCTGGTCAGTCGGAGTGTAGTAGCGTTTGCCCTGAAGGGAGGCAGGAAGGTTTTGTTGTTCAACGAAGTGCCCGGGGTAGTCATGAGCATATTTATATCCTTTGCCATAGCCTATGTCTTTCATTAGCTGTGTCACCGGATTGCGCAAATGTAGAGGCACTGACTCGCTGGAGCCGTATTTAATCTCCTTCTGAACCCGGGAGTATGCCTGATACAAGGAGTTGCTCTTAGGGGCTGTAGCCAGGTAGACGGCTGCCTCAGCCAGAGCCAGGTTGCCCTCAGGCATGCCGATGAAGTGAACCGCCTGCTGAGCTGCCATAGCTACTACCAGTGCCTGAGGGTCAGCCATACCGACATCCTCTGAGGCGAAGCGAACTAAACGGCGGGCAATGTAAAGCGGGTCTTCTCCTGCCTCTAGCATCCTTACCAGCCAGTAGAGGGAGGCATCCGGGTCTGAGCCTCGCAGCGATTTGTGAAGGGCTGAGATGATGTCATAGTGTTGCTCTCCCGCTTTGTCATAACGCAAAGCCCGGTGCTGGACAGCATCTTCAATAGTGGGCAGTGAGATATGGCGCTTTCCATCCGCATCAGGAGAGGTAGCCAAGGTTGCCATCTCCAGGGCGTTGAGGGCAATTCGGGCATCTTTATTTGACATAGTGATAAGATGGAGCATGGCATCATTATCCAGCTCCACATTCAATGCGCCCAGACCCTCCAGTCTATCTCTTAATGCTCTGATGATAATAATGCGAATCTCCTCCTCGGTAAGGGGATTCAGGGTTAAAACCTGGCACCGGGAGAGGAGAGGAGAGATAACCTCAAAGGAAGGATTTTCCGTAGTAGCGCCAATGAGGGTAATCGTGCCATCCTCAACGAAGGGTAGAACTGCATCCTGCTGAGCTTTATTAAAGCGATGAATCTCGTCTATGAACAGGATGGTTTTCTGCTGGTAGAGTTTACGGCGTTCCCTAGCCTCTTCAATTATCCGCCGAAGGTCAGCCACGCCAGCGCTGACAGCACTCACCGGGCTGAAGTGTGAATCAGTGGCATTGGCGATAATATAAGCCAATGTAGTTTTACCACTGCCGGGTGGACCCCACAGGATGATTGACGGCAGTTGCCCAGCTTCAATAACCTTCCTCAGCACACGTCCCCCGCTTATCAGGTGCTCCTGCCCGACAAAGTCATTGAAGGTGGCCGGTCTCATCCGGGCTGCCAGCGGCGCCTCCTCTTTTATCTGTTCCTCAAGTTTATGCTCAAACATATCCATAATGCACCTGCTTCAAGGTTAGATTAAGCTCTTTTATTATAGTTTATTAACCTCACATTTTAAATTATTTCAAGGGGAAAACTGTGAAGTAGAAAACCCTCAAAGTGAGGCGACCGTTTATATCTTTTCTCTGTATTTTTTAACCAAATCCGGGGCATATGGTGCTCTTCTCCCACTGCACACTTCCCGCGGGCATAACTGGCAGCTTTTAAACTCAATCTGAGTCGGGAAAAATATTCCAGACACAGATTTTAGCGGTATCATTAAGAAACTCTCGGTTAGCTTCACTCCAATTAAATCTTCAACTTTACCAAAGATGGAAAACAGCTCTTTTTGCTGCGTTATTGGCCAATCCTTCAAAGCCCCCGGATTCATTCTTGATACCTGCCCAAGTGCATAATTTCTTGTCAAGCAATCTTGAAGATAGCTGATAGATGACCGTAAGACCATGTCCTTAATCACATCCAGAAGATAAGATTTCATAAAATCATCGGGGATAGCTATTTCATCTATTTCTCTGCCACACGTCGCAACGTAAGGGAAAACTCTTCCCACTTTATCCAGATTAACTCTGAGAACACGGCTGGTAAACCTTATACCATCAATATATAGTGAGTCTTCATTTTTATTATCAACATAGGAAACTTCGTAGACAGCTTTAGGTCTTACTACGAGATGAACCGCCTCAATTAACTCTTGAACCTTTCTTTCCACATCTTCGTTTACTTTGCGCAGGTGCAACTTTCTTAATACTTCTTCTGGTTCCAACCTAACTGGAATGCTATTTAATACTTCCATTAATGACCCCTTTTAATTATTTACTTTCCCATGCCGGCAGTTGCCCAGCTTCAATAACCTTCCGCAGCACACGTCCCCCCGCTTATCAGGTGCTCCTGCCCGACAAAGTCATTAAAGGTAGCCGGTCTCATCCGGGCTGCCAGTGGCACCTCCCCTTTTATCTGCTCCCTAGATTTATGCTCAAACATATCCATAATGTACCTTCTTTATTATCTACCTCATCCCCTGTGTCCCCCTCTCCTTCAAAGGAGAGGGGGAGGTTATGGGAGAGGGGCTTTGCCCCTCTTAAACTCCCCTTTAAGGATACAAGCGAGAGAAATTAGGTTATTCCTTAAATAATACTCCTCCTAAAGCTTGATGTAGTGTAGATAAGTATTCTTCAACCCCGCCTTCCTTACTCTTAAATTCAGCATATAATCTTTTAAAGACAATTTCGCTTTTAATATTTCTTGGGTTAATTACCTTTCCCGCTTTTTTCTCTTTGTCTAAGGCTTCAAAGAATTCTTGATTATAATGGGCGAAATAATTTCTAATAGTATTCAACCTGTTTAAATCCTGCAGTTTTTGGCTGTCAATATCCTTAAATATCTTTTCTAAGATTCTTCTTTTTAAACCAAAACTAAAATATTCGTCATACAATACTTCAAAGTAAAAGTCCATTGTTACCTTCTTGAAATAGCGCTGACAGATTATCGCATTTATTAAGGTCTCAATATTAATAAAGCTTTCTATTACATCTGCCCGATATTTTGATATCTTATCTTTATCCATATGCTCTCCTCACCTCAAAGCGGTAGAGCTTTATCGACTCATAACTAACCTATGATGATGTCATCCAGGGGTCGCTTGGGCACATGGTGCACATCATCACTATCACGCCAGTAATTGAAATCTCCGTCAGGCCCGATAGTCTCAAGTACCACCTTCTCTTTAGGCTTACCCAGAGCCAATACCAAGAGAATCTCATAGCGTGGCAGTATGCCGAGAGCTTTACTGAGCTCATCTCTTTTTACGCTGCCAAGCATACAGCCACCCAAACCCCTTTCTCTGGCACCGAGAAGAATACTTTGAGCCGCTATGCCGTGGTCACAGCCAAAAGACTGCCTTATCTCTGTATCCCCCAGTATAATGATATAGGCTGACGGCCGCTCTCCTTCAGACGGACCAGGCCAATCTTTAAGAGCACCAGCCCAGCCAAGGCACTGAAATATCAACGCATTCTTTTGAGGGTTACAGGAAAGGATGTATTTCAGTGGTTGCCTGTTGGCAGCAGATGCAGAGAGCCTCGCCAGGTCAACAAGCGCTCTTAGTGTCTCAAGTTCTATGGCAACTTCTTGATAAAATCGCCGGCAGGACCTGTTCGCAATCACCAAATCTCTTATCATCTGAATCACCTCCATGTCATTTATATCTTTTTACCTCAAAGCGGTAGAGCTTTATGGGCTCGTCGGGGGCTATTCCTGCCTTCTGGCGGCAGATATCAATCTGATGGTCCACGGTATCTACTCCTTCAAGGTCAGGGAGCAGCAAGCCCCGCCTGAACCCTGCCTCCACTATAACCCCATATTTTTTAGGGTCTAGCTGGCCTTGGCTATCTATAGGCTCAGGAGTAGTTAGAACATCCACGCTATAGCTAAGGTCGTTAAACTCACTGGGGGCAATGGGTGAGAAACGGGGGTCTCTGGTGGCTGAACTGATTGCATTGTTGATAATCTCTTCGGCTACATTCTTTTTAGTGGGTTCAAAGGTGCCGATGCAGCCCCGTAGTCCCCCAAACTTATGAATAGAGACAAAGACCCCGGCCTTCTTCTTCATCTCGGGGGTAAGCTCCTCTGGCTTGGGGGGCTTACCCTCCTTAACATGGGTCTCGACCGTTTCCTTGGCTAATCTCACCAGAGGGGACATCTCAATTCCCTTTATTATTATCCCGGCATAGCCGACCACGCTTGAGTAATCGCCGGTGGTATCACCGCTGGTTTGGTATCTAACCAGTTTTGCCCCCGTTGCCCCTAACTCCTTAGCTGCCGAGATAAGGCTGACCACTGGGGCATAGCCACACATTGATATGTTTAATTCATCAACCCTTTTTAACAGCTCATCCTCATTTAAATCCAGTATGGCTTCTATAGCCTTATTGTCCTTCCTCTGGGCAGACTCCTGTGGCTCATAGTGGGTCATATCACTTGAGGCTATGATTACCACCTCTTTACTTAAGTCCTTAATGGCTTTGGCAAGCTCCTTGCCGACTTCCTTATAGGTGGCACCGCTAGAGTAGGTGAGCATGATGGGCACGAGCCTAATATCCTTTTTGAAATACTGTAAAAATGGGAGTTGAACCTCAATAGAGTGTTCGTATTGATGCGCCACATAGTCCTCTTCCAAGTGACTGGATGTGGCTAAAATCTGCTTGCCCAGTTCGGAGTCAATCTCTACCTCACCTAAGGGTGTCTTCCATGCGCCTTGGGTCATGATACTGAGAGGTCTCCCCCTCCCGGTGTGGTTGGGACCTATGATGATAAAGGTATCCTTAAATTTGATTTTGGATATAACAGCACCAGCCACCGGTCCCGAGTAGATATAGCCAGCGTGAGGTGAAACTAGACCGATTACCTCCTCCTTCACTGCCTTCTCATCAACCATCCCCTCAATCATCGCCTTTAATTGTGAAGGCGACCCTGGGTAAAATTGCCCTGATACCACTGGATTCCTAATCATGATGACCCCCCTTTGACCCCAGTGTCCTAAAATTGAGTTCCGCACCGCAGAACTTACACCTTGAATCTTCCAGACCCACTACCTTAGTTTGATAGCCAAACCTTTCTACGATAAGCTTGCCGCAGGAGTAGCAGGTAGTGTTTTCGCTCTTATGTCCAGGAACATTGCCCGCATAGATAAACTTAAGACCAGCTTTTTGTCCAATATCATAGGCATGCTCCAGGGTAGATATAGGGGTTGGGGGTAAGTGCCTCATATGATGGTGGGGATAGAACCGGGTTACATGCCAGGGTGTTAGCTCACCCAGCTCATCTCGTATCCAGTTAGCAATGCCCTCAAGTTGCTGCTCATCATCATTCATGGTGGGTATGATGTTGGTAATAACCTCAACATGCATATTCCACTTAGCTTTAGCCCGCTTAGCAACCTCAAGTATGCCTCGCCAGTGGGTTACCTTTGCCAGCTCACGGTAAAAGGAGTCAGAGAAGCCCTTAATATCGACACGCCAGGCATCTAAATAGGGTCCGATAGTATCCAATGCCTCAGGGGTCAGGTAGCCATTGGTCACATAGACAGTATACAGGTTGTTCTCCTTAGCCAGCTTGGCTGAGTCAAGGGTATATTCAAACCAGATGCTGGGCTCATTGTATGTCCAGGCAATGCCCCGGCACTGGTGGCGTTTAGCCAGTTCTATAGCTGCTCGAGGTTGAACCTTTTGAGAATCACGCCACGGTTCACCAGTCTCCGGGCAAGAAATTTGCCAGTTCTGGCAGTCCTGGCAGTGAAAGTTGCAGCCCCAGCCGCCTAACGAGAAAGCTAAAGTATCGGGGAAGAAATGGAATAGGGGCTTCTTTTCAATAGGGTCAGCGGCTACCGATGATGCCTGAGCATAGTTCATGTTATACAGAACACCGTTTCTGTTCTGATACATTCGGCAAACACCGAATTTATCCGGACTTATACTGCAGCGCCACTGGCATGTATTGCACCTTACCCTGGAGCCAGGAAGCTTTTCGTAGAGCGTTGCCTCGTGCATTGCTATTACCCCTTGCTAATTATACCACTCAACTATCGTCAATTATAGCCCAGGGATTTATATTCGGTGTCACCCTCACCCCTTTTAGTTTTTATTTGGTAACCCCATCCCCTTTAAGACCCCCTTAATTGCTGCTCCAGAGTAGAGAAGGGGGAGGCATAGGTTTAGAGTGACTTCGCTTGCCAGCAGTATTTGGAGGAGAGTAAAAGAGAGGCCTCGCCTCTCTTACATAACCAATTCCCCCTCCCTTATGAAGGGAGGGGGATATAGGGGGCGGGTTGATAAATAATCTCAGTAAGACATTGAAAGGGACTTTCCCGCTGACCCAGTCGGATACATCTCCGTCATGTGCAACCTCATTGAGAGGGAATGTCATCTGACGGGCCAGTTCCATCGTCTGGCTGGACTGGTCAAAGGCTACATAGAGGCAGTGCTTTTTGGCCTGCCCGTGGACATGGAGGAGGACTACGTTCTGGTTCGTCTTAACAAACCCGACGCTAAGGCAGCTATATTTGAGGTGTTTGTGGAGGCCATTAGAGAGCGTAGTGTGCAGTCTCAGGTAGTCAGGGCAACTGGCGAGGTCATGCATTTCAGCGGCACATCTGGATACGAGTGGAGCCGGTCAGTCTATCCCGGGCTGAAGACCGTGTTCAACCTCGTCGCCTGCGATAATGAATTTGAGACCGAATTTGCCTCCTTTCTAGACAAAGCTTCAGATGTTGCTGCCTACGCGAAGAACAACCTCTACACCCATTTCAGCTTGGACTACCAGAATTCCGAAGGTGCTATCAGGTATTACTATCCTGACTTTATTGTCCGCTTAGTGACAGGTGAGAAGTGGTTGATTGAGACGAAGGGAGTCGAAGATGTTGAAGTAGCGTGCAAGGACGCCCGCGCCATGCAGTGGTGCCGGGATGCGTCGGCTATAGCCGGGGCTGCATGGCAGTATGTGAAAGTTCCCTATGACCTCTTTCAAGCCTCAACTGCGGTGACCTTTTCTGAACTTATTGCTGAGATAGCAGTCAAAGGGGCTTGAAAACCCGCAACCTGCATCATACTATCCGCAGACACCTTATCCCGAGTCAAGGAGGCTTTTAATCCGATGACTTGAACATAGTGTCGCCAATCTTTGACATTCTCTTGCTAAATGCCAGTTCAATGAGCCGAGCTGGTAGGCGAAGCGTCACTTCAAGATAAAAGATTTAAGATTTTATCTTGAATCTCGGTGAGGTTAGTAAGCGTTCCAATCAGGGGCTATTGACTTGTGTGGTAAAATAGTATAAGGGGTGAGTTTAGGGGAACTGAGAAATATACCTTGGATATAGGTTGTATTGTTCTTGCTGGTGGCAAGGGCTTGCGCTTGGGGCACGAGAAGGCGTTAGAAACTGTTGGCAATAAAAGTTTGATACAATGGGTAGTATTTTCTCTTAGCTTTTTAAATAGCGACATTATTATAGTTACTGCTGCAAAGCAATTTCCCCCCCAGTTTATTGGCTACCCAAAGTTGAAGATGGTAACTGATACTTACCCCGGTAAAGGCCCCTTGGGTGGTATCTATACCGGTTTAGCCGCATCGGATTCATTCTATAACCTTGTCGTTGCTTGTGATATGCCCTTTTTGAACCAAGACTTGCTGGACTATATGATACAAATTTCGACTGGCTTTGACCTGGTGCTTCCCCGATTGGGGAATATGATTGAGCCACTTCACGCTGTTTATTCAAAGACCTGCTTAGCTCCTATTGAATGTCTGCTTAAGCAGGGTAATCTGAAAATACACGAACTTCTTACTTTGGTTAGGGTAAGGTATGTAGAAGCTGCGGAGATTAATAGGTTTGACCCTAAGCACTTGAGCTTTTTCAATGTTAACACTGAAGCTGATTTGGAGACGGCAAGAGAAATAGCCAGAGGAGATATGAGCAATGATAAGTGTTGAGCAGGCTCTGGAGAAAATTCTGGCTTATGTAGATATTCTGGAAGAGGAAGAGAGACCTATTCTAGATTGTCTGGGGCAAGTTCTGGCTGAGGATATATCTTCTAGTATTGATGTTCCCCCACTGGATAATGCGGCTATGGATGGCTATGCGGTTCAGTCCAGAGATACTCGTAATGCTAGTAGGGAGTCTCCTCGATTTCTGTCTGTTATCGGTATGGTCGCTGCTGGCTCCATTTCTGAATGTGAATTAAAGTCAGGCACAGCTATTCGTATTATGACTGGGGCACCGATACCCAAGGGCGCCGATAGTGTAGTGAGATTCGAAGATACAGACGAGCTTTTGCGAAGGGAGTCTTCTATTGGCCAGCAGCTCCCCACCGAAATAGGTATTTTATGCGAAGCCGAGGCCGGTTTGAATATTCGGCGGGCAGGTGAAGATATTACGAAAGGGTCAATAGTATTAAGCAAAGGGGTAGTAATCAGACCCTCAGAAGTTGGTGTTTTGGCTTCGTTAGGACATAGTAAGGTGATGGTTATCCGCCGCCCTGTGATGGCCATTCTAGCCACCGGGGATGAGCTGGTAGATATTAATCAACCTCTGCCTCTAGGCAAGATATAT
>JAUVZA010000008.1 GCA_030602805.1 Dehalococcoidia bacterium
CTCAAATCATGCTTTATCCCTTCTTCCTCAGCCATATGAACCATCAAAATGAAAATGAAGGGCACTCCCATAAATATAGTGGCCCTCTCCTTCTCAATAGTCTCCATAAGACCACTGATAGATAACCCAGGCAACATTACCACTGTACTACCTTTAGAAATTGAAGTCAGTAATACTGCTTCTAAGCCAACGACATGATGCAAAGGCAATGCAAATAGTACAGTTATATCTTCAGCAGCTTGCCGAAATTTATCGGCTGATATGGTTGCCTCTGTCACTAAGTGTTGATGGGACACCATAACCCCTCTAGGACGAAGGGTAGGCCCTGAGGTATAGGCAATATTGGCTATATCCTCAGGCTCTGGCTCCACATCAACCTTCTGCGTCGAACTTGTAGCTATAATCTCCTGATAGCTAAGGAATCGCCCTCTATGCTTGGAGCTCAAGTCTATGACATGCTCTATATAATTAAATCTGGGTAAAACCGGAACTAATGGCTCCAGAAAGGGGCTTTCAGCCACCAGAACCCTAGGCTGAGAGTCATCAAATAAGGAAGCAAGCTCATTAACTTTATACTTAGTATCAAGGGAGACAGCTATGGCACCAAACTTAACTACCCCAAAGTAGGTAATGACGAATTCCAGGCTATTAGGTAACAGCATAGCCACCCGGTCGCCTTTACTTACCCCTATTTTTATTAAGGCATTGGCTATCTTATTTGAGGCTTCATCCAGCTCGGCATAGGATAATCTGCGGTCACCTAAAGCGATAGCTGTCTTTCCTCCATAGTGCTTCGCCGCCGCCTCCAGCATTGCCTTCAAGTTCATTACTTACCTCTAATTTCTCCTCTAAGATGATTCCCCCGGTATTACCCTGGCATCCACAGCTAACGCACCATTGCTGTAGGCAAAAATTTTGGAACTTAAGCTGAACTAGTGTAGCAGATTCTACTATCCTTGAAAAGGAATAACCTAGCCGTTTATTGGGGGTGAAAAATCCCTTCCAAGAACTATTCCCACCTACTTGACGAGGGGGGTTAGAGCTATAATCTTTCTTCAGGTGAGCTAAAAATAACCAAATTGGTGTGCTTCAATGGAGAGGTGGTGTCGTATGAGGTTATAAGGAAGGTAGGAGGAAAACCGGGGATTTTGAATTTTATGGAGGTGAATCGTGAAAAACAAAAGGGGGGGGAAATGTTTGATGTAATGATAAAAAATGGACAGGTAATAGATGGAACAGGTAATCCGTGGATGTTAATGGACTTACCGACTCATTCGTGGTTAAGGAAGAGGAAGCAGCAGCAGTAACAACTCCGCCAACTCTACCACCGGCTGAGGAAACTAGCCCACCACCATCGGCTGACGAAACTAGCCTACCGCCACCGGCTAAAGAAATTAACTGGCCGGTGCTGTGGGGGGTGATAGGTGGGGTGGTAGTAATAGGATTACTTATTTTCTTCCTGGTTAGACGAGAGACCTATTAGGCTCTTTATTAACTCTATCTCTTATATCCCCTCACATAAGGTAAGGTTAATGGATCTCGTCAGAGGGAGGCAAAGTGGGCGAGGTTGATAAACGGTTTACTAACCGCCTTTCCTCCAAATTGAGATTGGCTTTGTCTAATAGCTCCGGGCGACGCTCCAGAGTACGGATAATAGCCTGCTCACGGCGCCATCTAGCAATTTGGGCATGGTTTCCCGAAAGTAAAACCTCAGGCACTGACCATCCCCTATAGACAGCAGGACGAGTGTATTGGGGATATTCCAGCAGTCCGTTACTATGAGAATCATCCAGTGTTGAAGCCTCTGAACCAAGAACCCCGGGCAATAGCCTGACCACAGCATCTACCACTACCATAGCTGCCAGTTCACCGCCACTAAGCACATAATCACCAATACTAATCTCATCAGTAACCAGGTGTTCACGTATTCGCTCATCAACCCCTTCATAGCGACCACAGATAAGAATTAGATGGCTATACCTTGATAGCTCTAGGGCAATTTGCTGAGAAAAAAGGCGACCCTGTGGGGTAAGCAAGATAATTGGCAGTTCACCACCCCCTTTTTCACGGTATATATCTGATTTTATTGACTCTACTGCCTCAAAAATAGGTTCAGGCTTGAGTATCATACCGGCTCCGCCACCATAAGCATAGTCGTCAACAGTGTGATGTTTATCAGAAGTATAGTCTCTAATATTATGAATGTTAACACTGACCAGCTTGTGGTCAATAGCTCGCTGGAAAATACCCGTGCTAAACGGTCCCTGGAACATCTGGGGAAATAGGGTTAAAATATCAATTTGCATCGACCTAATCCCTTCTAGTATCAGTGGCGTGCTCGGTTACCTCTCCTCTAAGAATCTCCACGGCATGGGGAAGGGCAGGCGATATTATCTCAAGACACTCCCGAACTGCCTTAGGGCTGCCCGGTAGGTTGATAATAAGGCACTTTCCCCTAACGCCAGCCACAGCTCGACTCAATATGGCAAATGGTGTCGCATTAAAGGCTTGGGTTCTCATCGCCTCAGTGAAACCAGGCACAACCTTATCCACTATAGAAAGAGTCGCTTCAGGGGTAACATCACGCGGACCTAGTCCAGTGCCACCCGTAGTTAGAATAATATCCACGCTACCCTCATCTGCCCACTCGCTAAGCTTATTGGCGATAATGTCCATCTCATCGGGGATGACCTCATATTTAACTACGCTATTATCTAGTACTAAAGGACTATTCCTGATTGCCTCACCACTTGCATCATAACGCTGTCCCTGCCAGCCCTTATCACTAATGGTAAGTACACCCACATTAAGCATAACACCGCCTTTCTTAAACCAGTTCCTATTCTACCACATATAAAATATGTAGCAAAATCATGAAATTTGAAAAATTTATTAAAAAAGACTTGACAAAAGGGAATAAATATGTTTTACAATGGTAGGAAGTGGGGAAAAGTGGTAAATTAGGGGATAACCAAAGGATAAAAAATGTTTTTGGGTGAATTTGAGTACAAGATTGATGAAAAAGGCAGAGTGCCTATTCCACCTCGATTTAGAAGAGAACTAAAAGAGGGAGTGGTATTAACGCCAGGGGTAGAGAAGTGCATCACCGCCTACCCACTTCCTGAGTGGAAAAAACTGGCTGTCTGCAATTTTTTAGTTAGAATGCGCCTCAACGGGTTCAGGTCAGAGTAGACAGTTAGACAACAAAGATAGGAGAAGCCGGAGCGGAAGGTTTTAAGATGTTTTTTGGTGAATTTGAGTACAAGATTGATGAAAAAGGCAGAGTGCCTATTCCACCTCGATTCAGAAGGGAATTGAAAGAGGGAGTAGTCTTAACACCGGGGATAGAGAAGTGCATCACCGCCTACGCACTATCTGAGTGGAAAAAGCTGGCGGCTACCCTTACTACCGGTTCAGTTACACGCAGTAAATTGAGAAGGCTAAATCGGGCTATTTTTGCTACCGCCTTCAGCCTCAATATTGACAGGCAAGGCAGGATAGCCATACCTATTCCGCTAAGGCAATATGCCGGTATTGAGGACGAAGTAGTTATAGCTGGAGCCAATAATTATCTTGAATTGTGGAACAAAGAGCAATGGGAAGCAGAGAAGGCAATTAGCCAAGAGCAAACCTGGCAAATTATAGAAAGCTTGGAGAGGCATTAAGGAGTCTAACGATGTCAGTTCCCACCCATATCCCGGTTCTACTCCAGGAGACCATTGAGGCACTGGCTGTTCAGCCCGGGGGTCGCTATATTGATTGCACCCTTGGGGCTGGGGGACACGCCGCTGCCATTTTAGACCGAAGCTCTCCCGGCGGGCAACTGCTGGGTATTGATGCTGACCCAGAAGCTATAAGAGCAGCCAGGACAAGGCTTGAAGCCTATAGTAGCTCAATCCTTATAGCTAACGAAAATTTCGTTGACCTAGAGGCTATCTGTATTAAATACGACTTCCTCCCAGTGCATGGTATTTTATTTGACCTAGGACTCTCTTCCCTTCAACTCAATAACCGGGGTCGTGGCTTTAGTTTTCAGCATGATGCACCTTTAGACATGCGTTTGAGTCCCAGCCAGGAGGTTACTGCTGCCGATATCATTAACACATCCTCTGAAACTGAGCTAGCTCACCTTATAAAAACATATGGAGAGGAAGGCTCAAGTTACAAAATAGCGCACCGCGTTGTGCAAGAACGTCCCATAACAACTACCCTTCAACTGGTTCGGATGATAGAGCAGGCTGTCGGAAGGAGGAGAGGCAGGCTCCATCCCGCTACCAGAACCTTTCAGGCACTACGAATAGCGGTTAACCACGAACTTGAGCACCTAGAAGCGGCTTTAAAACAGGCGATTAATCTCCTCGGCTGTGAAGGTAGGCTGGTTGTCATCAGTTATCACTCCCTCGAAGACCGTATAGTGAAACAGCTCATGCAACAAGAGTCAAAGGACTGTATTTGCCCACCAGATGTGCCAACCTGTGTTTGCGGACATAAAGCTGGCCTGAGGTTAATTAATAAGAAGGTCATTACTCCCTCGCCGACAGAGGTTCAACTTAATCCGCGTAGCCGTAGTGCTAAATTGAGAGCGGCTGAGAGCCTTATTACTCAGGATGAATACTTTAGGACCGCTGAAGAGCACAGGTTTTCAGCCCAGCTTAATGCTGAGGGATGGAGGAGGCCGGCTTTGCTGAAAAAGCTCCGAGTAGCCTTTTCAATGCTCTAGATTAGATAAAAATTTTGGGACTGTTAAAAAGGGGGTTGAAAATGTGAAAATTAACATAATCAAAAGGGTCAAAATCTAGCTAATAAGGAGGAGGTAGATGAAAAAGCGGAGTACTTTAACCTCTATTGATGTTGGTACCACTAAGGTATGCACCACTATAGCTGATATAGACAATGGGGGTGGCATCCGAATTATAGGAGTGGGCGTCACCCTAAGCAAGGGGTTGCACAAAGGCCTGGTGGTCAACATCAACGACGCCAAGGAGTCAATTCGTGAGTCGGTAAAAAAAGCCGAACAGACCAGTAACTATAAAGTAGAATCAGCTTATATCGGTGTGACCGGTAGGCACGTCAGCTCACTGAATAATCGAGGAGTAGTAGCTGTTACCCGCAATGACCGGCTGGTGCGCCCAGATGACCTGAGGCGAGTACTTGCCTGTGCCCAAAGTGTTAAAGTTCCTAAAGACAGAAAGCTGCTCCACGTTATTCCTCGGGGTTATGCTATTGATGGTCAGGTAGGAGTCAAGAACCCAGTAGGAATGCACGGCTTCAGATTAGATGTCGAGACACACATCATTACCGCTGCCGTAACTTCTGTCCAGAATCTAGTAAAGTGCATTCACAGCATTGGCATAGATGTTGATGACCTCATCCTTGAACCCTTGGCCAGCAGTGAAGCAGTATTGACCGAAGATGAGAAACAAATAGGTATTATATTAGCTGATATAGGCGGTGGGACCACAGATATTGCCGTTTTCAGAGACGGGAGTATCTGGCACACCTCTATTCTACCTGTAGCCGGTTATCAAATCACCAGAGATGTTGCTATTGGTTTGGGGCTGCCATTTGATATTGCCGAGGAGATGAAGAAAAGGTACGGCAGCGTCATGCCGGTTTACGAAAGTAAAGTAGAAACTACCAGCACAATATCAGAAAATGGACATGGTGTGTCCTATCAGGACTTGTGCGACATTATCAGAGCTCGAGTTGAGGAAATCATAAGGCTTGTCCTGCTAGAGCTGCCACGCTCCGAATATGAAAAAATGGTCCCGGCTGGTCTGGTACTTACTGGCGGTAGCTCCAACCTTTCTGGCATAGAAGCACTAGGGCGCGATATACTACAGCTCCCGGTAAGAGTAGGCATTCCTACCCGTATGTATGGTATCACCGATGCCCTTCGTGACCCAGCCTATGCCACCAGCGTTGGCCTTCTACTCTGGGGAGCAAAGCACGAAGGCAAGCAGACCTGGCGAACCCGCAGGTTTAGCACCAGTTTACGGCGTTTAGTTTTCCGGATTAAGAATCTATTCCGCTAGCGGGTTGCCAAGAAACAAAAATCACTAATAGGTAGTAAGGAAAGGAGGAGGAAATGGCAAAAACAAGTTTTGTCCCTAACCCAGCCAAGATTAAGGTTATTGGCCTAGGCGGTGGCGGCTGCAATGCTATAACCCGCATGGTCAGGGAAGAAATTCAAGGTGTGGAATTCATTGCCGTGAATACCGATGCCCAAGCCCTGGCTATTACTGAAGCCCCGACCCGTATTCAGCTTGGCGAGAAGCTTACCAAAGGATTAGGCGTGGGTGGCGACTATATCATGGGTCAGAAAGCAGCTGAAGAGAGCCGCGATGAACTTAAGGAACTCGTCTCATCGGCTGACATGGTGTTTATTACTTGCGGCATGGGTGGTGGCACCGGCACCGGAGCTGCCCCTATCATTGCTGAAACAGCCAAGCAAGGTGGCGCCCTCACTATTGCCGTAGTCACCAGACCGTTTACCTTTGAAGGTATCCATCGCTGTCAAGTATCAGATGAGGGCATTGCCCGCCTGCTAGGTAAGGTTGATACCCTTATCATTATCCCCAATGACCGCCTGCTCGACCTCTGTGACCAGAAGACGAATGTGGATAACGCCTTTAAGCTAGCTGATGATGTATTGAGACACGGGGTTCAGGCTATCTCCGAGGTTATCACTGTCCCCGGGCTGATTAACCTTGACTTTGCTGATGTCAAGGCAGTAATGAAGGACGCTGGTCCAGCCTGGATGTCCATAGGCACTGGTTCAGGTAAAAACCGGGCCGTAGACGCAGCTAGAGAAGCCTTAGCTAGCCCGTTGTTAGATGTTTCTATTGACGGGTCAAAGGGGGTGTTATTCAATGTTGTTGGTGGCAGTAGCCTCACCCTGTTTGAAGTTAATGAAGCCGCTGAAGTAATTCAGCAAGCTGTCAACCCTGAGGCTAACATCATCTTTGGGGTGGCTCATGACCCTAGTATGGATAATGACTTAAGGATTACCCTAATTGCCACCGGATTCGCTTCTAAGACAGGACTAGCCGAAGCCAGCCAGGAAGACGAGCAAACACAACTTCTTAAGAGCTTGAAAAGCGAGGAGGAACTAGATGTTCCCTCTTTCCTGCGCCGCCCGCTATTCAGCCATCGGCGTCAGGCAATAACTTCGTCTACTAAACTGGTTAAAACACCCTTACGCACTCCAGTTCGTTAAGGCTCTCGGGAAATCTTTAAACCTGGGACCAGCGTAAAGGCTGTAGGTGCGTTAGTGCTTGGGAAAATCTGTGGTTTTCTGGGTGCTAATGCCCTACAGCCTTTCTTGTTTTTCTGGACTATCCTTGGACAAATCAACCATAATAAGGCTTGACAAATACTACATATTGTGGTATTCTAATTTTACTATACTATATAATGTAGAGTTTGGTTATGAATTGTCCCTATTGTGGTTACCACGATTCCAAGGTTATAGATTCCCGCGTCGTAAATGAAGGCATACGCCGTCGGCGTCAGTGCTTAAGCTGCAGCTCTCGTTTCACTACCTACGAACGGCTACAACCAGCTAGCCTCTTTGTGATCAAGAAAGACGAGAGGCGTGAGGAATTTAATAGGATTAAGCTGCTTACCGGTATTCGCAAGGCCTGTGAAAAACGACCATTGCCTACCGGCACTGTTGACAAGCTTGCCGATGATATCGAAGCTGAGCTTTACCACCTAGGTAAGGCAGAAATGCCCAGTGCTGTCATCGGTGACATGGTAATGGAAAGGTTAAAAAGCCTAGACTACATTGCCTATATCCGCTTCGCCAGCGTCTACCGAGAGTTTACTGACATCACGGCTCTAAAACAAGAGGTAGACACCCTGGTCGGTAGCCAGACGGAAACATCCCACCCTACCAGTCAACTACCGCTACTCCCAACTGAGCCACTAGGGACACCGGTCAAGAGTCACCGAAGGAGTCGGAAATGAATACAGCCAAGCATTGTAAGCAATATGTTCGGGAGGAAAACGAAAATGTTAAGACGTAAAGATGATGAAGCACCAGCGCGTGAGGTTAGTCTGTGGCTCAAGAGGAACGGAATTCTGGAGAGATACAAAAACCTTCGCAGTCATAACAAAGTCGTGCTACGCAATCTGGTATGCATACCAACTCGCCCTACAACCTACAGTCAACGTAAAGACCTCTATAAAAAACTATGCTTACCAGAAGGGAAAGACTCTATTGGTCCGGTTGACTCTACGACAGATGAGCAGCGAAAGAAATTCTTCACCCCACTGGCTCCCAGTGAAACACTTTCTTATCTAGAGGGGTTCTAGCTGGAACCATAGGAGCGACTAATGAGTACATACTCCTTATTTAGTGATGACACAGCACAACAGGAATCACGGGCATCTCTGAATTTAGAACGAGCCACCTACCTTATTATTGAACGAGCTGGACAGCTTGTAAACCGACTCGTTGAGGACAGGGGACACGATACACCGCCGTTTTTACCCGCAGAATTTGCTCGTTTGCAGGGCATTAAGAAAATTGTGAAAGAGGATCTTGGAGAACAAAGTGCTGTCCTACTGAGATTTCACGATGGTCCTATGATTAAGGTCAACCAAAAGCATAACTTGGCTAGGCAAAACTTTTCTTGTGCTCACGAGATTGGTCACACCTTACTTAGTGAACTCAAACTAGAACCTTGTATAGAGGATGTCGAGTTTCGAAGCTTCAATCCACAGGCTCGTGCACTAGCACGTGGAAAAGCTAGAGAACGTTTGTGTGATGCTGCTGCTACAGAACTCCTTATGCCAGAGTTAGTTTTCCGAAAATATTTGTCAGGTTTTGGGGTCTCTATTAACTCGATTGACCGGTTGGCTAGTATCTTTAAGGTTTCCCTTCAGACGACTGCCATTCGGATTGCCGAAGTTAGTCCAGAGCCTTGCATTGCCCTCCTGTGGCAGCTGTGGGGAAGAAGTAAGCCTAAAGGGCTGCGCTTTATGTGGCGTGTGGGGCCAGGGAGAAAATCGAGGGGTAAAGCTAACTACATACCAGTGCACACGCTTGTTAGATATCCCTCCAAATTACACAGGGCTTACGAATACGACAGCCCTGTCAAATCTTCCAAGCTTTTTAAACTTGATACTGCTGTTAAGCGTTTACCTATGGAATCTAAAGGTTTTGGTCGTGGTGATACCAGGCGTGTTATTTCTTTAGCCTTCCTTGGAAGATGAAGTAAAACAAGAATACTGAACTTGGGGAGTATTATGTCAAATAATAGCCGTAAAAGAAACAATGGTGAAGGGTTTCTTAATCGTACTGAAATTCTCAAGGCTGTTGTTGCTGATGCTGAATCAATGGGTTTGCGTGATAGAGGCAAAATAGAGTGGCTCACCAATCAGATAATAGAACGGCTGGAACAACGGCAACAATCGCAGCAGCCACAACCACTACCCGGAATGGAAGACCTGGTGCCGCAACCCCAGCGTCAACCAAGACGCCTGCCAAGCGAAGCGGAAATCGATGCTATGGTCAGAGAAATCCTGGCTGGTGAAGAACCAGCTCAGCGAGAAGAGGCTCAGCCTAAAGAGGAGGAAGTAGCTATGCCAGTCAAGACAAAAGCCCAGCCCACTTCTGGTATTAGTCTCACTGAAAATGCCCTTCGTGTTCTGGAAAGAAGGTACCTAAAAAAGGACAAACAGGGGCAAGTTATTGAGACACCCAAAGAGATGTTCCATCGAGTAGCCCAGGCTATTGCCTCGGCTGAGCTTATCTACAACTCTAAGACGGATGTCAAGGCAAGGGAGAAGGAATTCTACTGGTTGATGGCTAATCTGGAGTTCCTGCCTAACTCCCCTACCCTGATGAATGCCGGGAGGGAGTTAGGACAACTATCAGCCTGCTTTGTCCTTCCTGTTGAAGACTCGATGGAATCCATTTTTGATGCCGTAAAGTATACTGCGCTCATCCATAAGAGTGGTGGTGGAACTGGATTCTCTTTCTCCCAATTGCGGCCAGAGACAGATAGGGTCGGCTCTACAGGCGGAGTAGCCAGCGGCCCGGTCTCTTTCATGCGAGCCTTTGATACTGCTACCGATGTCATTAAACAAGGGGGGATGCGTCGTGGGGCAAACATGGCTATCCTTAATGTTGACCATCCCGATATTATGAAGTTCATCGAGGCTAAAAGTGACCCTAACGCTTTTACTAACTTTAACCTCTCAGTAGCTGTAACCTCTGAATTTATGGAGGCAGTTAAGGCTGAGGCTGACTATAATCTGGTAAATCCCCATACCAAAGAAACTAAGGCCCAGAATGCAAAAGAGATATTTGACAAGATAGTGGCTATGGCCTGGAAAACAGGCGACCCGGGTATTGTCTTCATTGACCGAATAAATCAAGCTAACCCCACCCGCCATCTAGGCAGAATTGAAAGCACCAATCCCTGCGGTGAGCAGCCCCTGCTTCCCTACGAGTCATGTAACCTAGGCTCCATAAATCTAAGTAGGATGCTACAAACCACGAATGGAAATGCTGAGATTGATTATGTCAAGCTAGCTGAAACAGTAAGGGTTGCCGTCAGGTTTCTAGATAATGTCATTGATGCCAATAAGTTTCCTCTACCTCAAATAGAGGAAATGACTAAGAAGACCAGGAAAATAGGGCTTGGGGTGATGGGATTTGCCGATATGCTAATCCGCCTAAATATTCCCTACGATTCAGAGGAGGCGCTGACACTAGCCGAGAAGGTAATGGCTGAGATACAGCGCTATGCAACCGAAGCTTCCAAGGAACTGGCACAGGAAAGAGGTGTCTTCCCTGCTTTTGAGGGAAGTGTATATGATGTTCCTAATGGTTTCGGGGTGAGAAATGCCACCCGAACTACTATTGCCCCCACCGGAACCTTGAGCATAATAGCCGGGTGCTCCAGTGGCATTGAGCCCCTTTTTGCCCTGAGCTATGTTCATAATATCCTGGATGGTGCCCAGCTAGTAGAGGTAAACCCCTATTTTGAGGAAGTGGCTAAGCGTGAAGGCTTCTACTCTGAGGAGCTTATACAACAGCTAGCCACCGGCACCCAACTCCACACTCTGGAAGGCGTCCCTGACCATATCAAACGGTTATTTGTTACCGCCCACGAAATAAGCCCCGAAATGCATGTCAAGATGCAGGCCGCCTTCCAGAAATCCACCCACAACGCAGTGTCTAAAACGGTTAACTTCCCTCAAGAGGCTACCCAGGAAGACATAGCCAAGGTGTATATGACGGCTTACGAGCTGGAGCTAAAGGGGCTAGAGTTAAAGGAACTGGGACTAGAGGAACGACGGCTGAAAGGGATAACTATTTACCGAGATAGAAGCCGTGAGGCACAACCGTTAAGCACTAGCCAAGTCGAGAAGGTAGAAGGGGTTGGGCTTGCCCCCAGGAAGAGGTCAAAGATAACCTCAGGGATTACTGAAAGGGTAACCACCGGCTGCGGCTATCTCTATGTAACCGTGAACTCTGATGAGCAGGGAATATGCGAGGTCTTCTCCACCCTGGGTAAAGCTGGCGGCTGCGCCTCGGCTCAACTTGAAGCCACTTGCCGCCTTATTTCTCTTGCGTTACGGTCTGAGGTAGATGTTGCCAAAGTGGTAAGGCAGCTCCGCGGTATCCGTTGTCCATCCATTGCCTGGGAAGAGGGCAAGTCTATTCTCTCCTGTGCCGATGCCATTGCTAGCGTTCTGGAAAAACATACCACTGGTTATGATGGTAAACCCAAGCCGGAGGACTACGGGATAGCCAAGAACCTGGCTGGGCAGTGCCCCGATTGCGGTAACCTGCTGGTCTATCAGGAAGGCTGTTTCACCTGCCCTAGCTGTGGGTATACTAAGTGCTGAATGGACTATATAATGTAGGCAACGTAATCAAAGGTATATTCCATTGGAGCTAAAGTGAGTGTAGCTGGTTTTTTCATTTTACTGGCTATTGCTATTTTGCTTAGGTTCATCGGCAATAAGGTGATACCGATAGTTATGCCTACCGGGCGGCTCAGGACTATCGCCTTGGGCGGGGTTGGTGGCTTTTTGGGCAGCTTGGTAGATAGTCTTTTGAGACAGTTCGGACCTGAGGTCGCTGGGATAAACTTAGTGGCGGCTGTTATCGGTTGCGCCCTTTTTATTCTCCTGCTTGGTATTGCCCCATTCATTAAAATATTGTTGGGAAAGGTATAATCAAGAGAGCTTTTATTGGTTGCCTAGTTTTGTGCTATGCTTAATTTAGAGCCAGCGTAGCTCAGGGGTAGAGCAGCGGTTTCGTAATCTTTTGCTCCCATATCTGCCGAAGCTGCCGCCCGACCTCCGAAACCACAGCTAAACGTAGCTGGTTGTTAGTCGCTGTGTTTCGCCGTCGACAACATTTTGAACAACAAAAGCGAGAGAGGGAAGCGTCAAAATGCCAGCTACGACTTGAGCGTGAGACGATGGCGGCAAAGGGGGATCATCGAACGCCGTAAGAAGGCAAGATTTGCATTGAGTATATAATTCCCAATTGGTTAGTGGTATAATAGACATAGGAGAGTCACTCGGCTTTCTAAAGGAGGATACAATGGCAAAGATAAGGGTATTCATAAGTTTTGATTTTGACAATGACAAGGTGCTAAAAGATTTTATCATCGGACAATCACGAAATGAGGACTCGCCTTTTGAGGTAATCGACCACTCATTGAAAGAAGCTGCACCTCAGAGGGATTGGGAACAGAAGGCAAGGAGTGCGATCAAACGCTCGAAAGTAGTCCTAGTCATGGTAGGGAAAAATACTCATAAGGCATCAGGAGTGCTAAAGGAAGTGGGTTTTGCCCGTGAGGAAGAAATTAAGATTGTCCAAATAATAGGATATAAGGACGGTGATTACACCCCTGTCCCTAATGCAGGTGTGTTATATAGTTGGAACTGGGAAAACCTCAAGAAGCTACTCGGGTAACATTCCAATGGACACTGTCAACATTGAGTCGCCTTCTGTTCAGAGCTATGTAAGCATTCTCCAAGCGGTTATCAGTCGAATGGCCGCTAACAGTGCTGGATGCAAAACATGGTGCATTGCACTAGTGTCTGCGACCATAATAATAATCGCCACTACTATAGAAAAACCGAACTATGCGTGGATAGCCCTCATCCCTATCTTGCTTTTCTTCTTTCTTGATTCTTACTATCTAGGATTGGAGCGGCGGTTCCGAGCTAGGTATGATAATTTCATATGTAAGTTGCACTCTAACTCTGCAACTATCAATGATTTGTTTATAGTTAAACCAGAAGCGGGCACAGGAATGGCATTCTTATCAACACTCGGAGCCTGCACATCATTTTCTATATGGCCTTTCTATGGGGTATTAGGCTTGATGCTGGCAGCAGCTCGGGTCTGGATTTTATGAATAAACAGGCCCAGTTTATCTGAACCCACCTACACTATGCGTGCTCGGTGAGCCTCAACCTCTCCTCCACCTCCTCGATCTCCTCGTCGCTCATATCATAGAGGCATTTCGTTAATGGGCATGAAAGACACTGGACAGGCTGCCCCAGGAGCTGTCGCAACCTAAGGCAGCCTTTATCTTCACCCGCAGTGAAATAATCGGGTTTATCTGCGTGGCGTGCTACCAATGCCTCTCCTTCTAGGATGCTTCGGTCAATAGGACGATGCTAACGTTGGCTGGTCGGATACAATATCCGCCGACTCGCTTATGGACCTTGAACCCGACTAGGCCAGCTTCAGCATAGAGTTCGGCCAGACGCTGGACGGTCATGCCACCCGTGTGATCAAGGATTCTATACCCAGCCTTAAAATTTCCGAACGCCGCAATCACGCCTTCCGTCCCTGCGAGGGTAGCCATGTCGTCCTGAGTGTGGATCGGGTATCCCAGGAGCGTCGGAGGCTGGCCAGCAATCGTGCTCGGCTGCCACAGGAATGAACCCTCATAGGTGCCAGCTTGATCTTTCGACCTTAACTTCCTTAGCTCCAGGGCGGTCAGGCTATGAACCAGCCACGATGCACCCTTTCGGAACTTAGAGGGGCACGTGTATATGCACTCCAGTAGCTCTTCGATTTTAATGGCCCCAGCAGCAGCAGTTGTGATAGTGGCAGCCGCCAGGGTAGCATCAATGCTGAATCCTGCTGGCTGCTGATTGTCGTGTCCAGTACCAGCGACGAACGCCGTCTCCTCGGCCTCGGCTATGGCTCGGGCGAAACTATCAGTAAGCAAATTTGCCAGGTTGATATCGCTATCCATTAGCTCATCTTCGCCAACCTTGGACAGGCCATACAGGTCCTCGACATACTTATAGACTGGTGCGGTCGGAGTTAGTGTGCTCTCTGTAATATCACTCCCAGTCTCCAGCTTACCCCAGCCAACAGAGGCCTCGCCGATCCCTCGAATCTGGAGGCGATCCTTGTCTATAGTCTTCTGATTGCACAGACCACGCATGACGACTAGCTCGGCTACGGCTCTCTCAATTTCGATCGTGATAACGGGGCTGATCAAATATTGCCCCGTGGCGTCCTCCACCAGAGCCTTGCTCTCTTTGCCGCTCCGAATATAGTCCAGAAAGGCTACATCCGCTTCTTTTAGCTCTAGACTTCGGTTTATGCCCCTATAGTCTTTGGGTAGATTGGCTCTCCCAAGCTTGATCTCACGATCATCGTTAAATCGCCTTATTCTAGCGACCTCTTCCTCCGCCTCTTTGATTAATTTTTCCAATGGGTCCATTTCGGACCTCCTTATTTGTTACTTTGCTATCGGGTCGTTCCCGATTGCGGCTTCTCTTGGATATCGTAGGCTTGAAGTGAACAAATCGGCTTCTCCTCTCCGCTATCTTCTGAAGAAGTGCCATAGTGGCTATAGGAATAAGGAGGGGTTTTATTCCCTCCTTATTCCCTCGAGTCTGAGCTGGATGTCGTTCGCATCCTGCCCAAGACCACCATCATTTACATACTAGCGTGTTTCGCTAGACGATGATAATACAAATTCCTTATAGACGGAGGCATAGAGGACTGCGGATGTCCAGACAGCTGCTCATATTGCCACGATAGTATAGTGATGTTCATTTGATGTTCACGCCTCGGAGGGTAGGAGTTCGAGATCCTACCCTCCTCGGCAGAAGGTGACGGCGGGGTAGAACGACGCCCCGCCTGACGCACGATAACCTGACCAGGTCATCAGGCCTCAGCCAAGGAGAACACGCCTTACCCGCCTGGTGACGGCTCGGATATACTAACGTTTTGGGCTATGGTAGCCGTTGCCATCGTTGCCGTCGTCGTCCTTCATTGCCATCGCCACGAAATCACGCTCTACCCTCATCACACCATATTTTCCCGTGGGGTCGGCTATCGCCTGCTGCTCCCGCCATAGCATCTGCCAATCTTCCCAGGCTTTAATCCTAAGAGCAGCTATCTGTTTGAGGCTAGAATAGAGCTTGCCCTCAACTTCAGGCGATTCGTCGGGCGTGCAGAGGAGGGCTTCGTTTATATAGAAATCCGCCTCGTAGCAGGCTTGGTCGAAAGCCTGCCAACTATCGTCGCTGGTGATACTGCCGCTGAGACGGGTAGCCTCCTTTATCTTGTCAACGACCGTCTCGAGTAGGATCTTAACCGCTTTGGCTGCCGTCTTCTTATCCATCTTCCACCTCCAGATGTTAGTAAATGTTATTAAATGTTAATATTTCCGTATGTAGTTAAATGTTGTCATCGTAGAACGTCATAAAATGTCATCATTCGTCATCGTCCCACCCCCCTATATTAGCTACGAACTTCTATTTTACCTTCACTCTCGATCGTAGCGGATGATAAGGGATATCGTGACACTTGTGACCCTTCTACTTTCCAAGGGTCACAGTAATCTTATCGTGGTGTTTATATACTGTGACACTTGTGACAGGTGTGACTATAGTTTCTAGGGTAGGTAGTATGAAAGAATTCGTGTCAAAGTACACCACAAGGGTCACAGTTTCACAGGTCATAGCTTCCTCTCCTCTCTAAGCTCATCAGTGACTATTTTAAGGGCTCTAGCGGTGGGGTCGGCGGGTTCATCTGGTTCATCCTCGCTGTGACCCTTCACCTCGGCTAGTAGTGAGGTATCCTCAACCTCTTTTATTATGAATTCACTTGGCAAGAACCCCGTAGGCGATACCCAAACGCTTATCTGACTTCGGCTTTCCCCCCGATAGATAGATACGGATCTAAGTTTCTCGAAGCCTATCCTTCTTAGATAGCCCGCTAGTGTCTTCTGTGATAGGTTCTGCCCTAGCGTCATTCTAGCGTGACCTATTATAGAGGCGATGTGGAGGAATAACCTGCCTTCCTTATCTGCTGCAAATCCGATCCTATCATACGCTAAATCGCTACTCATAGCCGAGCCTAAACCATGTTCAGAATCTACTAGTTTAGGTTTGGTCGCCCCTCTTGCAAGAAAGCTTATTATCCACTGCTGCACCTCTTCCAGTTTTGTCACCGTCGGCTCAACCTTCACTAACAACCTTAGAGCTATTGCAATCTCAGGCCAGCGTTTAACTGCTGCGGGATAAAGGACATGTCCAGCGTCGTATAATCGCTGGTAGGCTCGCCTGGGAGATAGAAACGAAGATGTCTCTCCCATAGGGATTGAAGTTCCGTCTTCAAGATTTAGCACATACTCGGCGTCCTCGGTTCCTAGCTGGACCAGACCCTTGACCTTAAATGGCAGAAGCTCCAGCACATCACTATGCCGCACCTTAGCTATGACGCCAGATATGTAGTCGAGCCTGAGAGCTTTCTTGAGGTCTTTCTCGTCGCCATGCCTGCGTCGGAAGGCGATTATGATGTTAGCTATCTCTTGGTCGCTCCCTCCTTCCCTTGCGACGTAGTTCGCCAATGACAAGTCATACTCGGATAGACTGGGTAGATCCTCCCGTTTATGGTCATATGTCTTGGCAAAACCCTTACGCCTACGCAACTCTTCGATCTTCAATGGTGGAAGCTGAGTGTTCGGGTCAAGCACCAGGTCGCTGACGGGCTTGCCGACAGGCTCGCTCTCAGTCTCCCTATCACCACCGAAGGTCTCGCTGTGGAGAGCGTCAAGTTGCCCCTGACGGTCATTGATGATATCACGGCCACCTAATATATTTCCGGTAAGAGCGAAATAACGCTTACAGTCGTAGATCTCAACCTGGTCACGCCTACACTTGCCTGGAGGTTTATCTCCCCTTACGATAATGTGGATTCCCTCCTCGCTTTGGGAAACCTCAGTATACGAATCCATTTGGTCTACGATAGCCTGTGCCCAGTCTAAGATCTCACCCGTCTCAGAGTCACGGACGCCATCCAGGTCAATGAAGGTGTAGGGGTCGTCCTCAGATAGCATAAAACCCACGCCGTTATATTTGCCAGTTTTGCTCCCTAGATAATTATCTCTGGCCGTCTCAAACTTGGACCAGGTATAGGGAGCATTTGACATGGCCGCCTCACCAGTGCCAGCGTGCTTCGGCACCTTCTTCTTCGGATCATTGTCCTCTATACGCCAGACTACCCACTGCTTGAGTGCCTTCAGTTCGGCGGGGATATTATCAAGGTTATACGTTGCTGCGATCTTATCCACCTTCGCACCGCCTTTAGCCTTGCTTGGTATTGACATCGCCGTCGATCATCGCCAGCAACTTCGCCCTGGATAACCTCACGAGTCTACCCAGGCGGATAGTCGGTAGCTCTCCCCTTTTGATCATGGCCCAGACCAGGGGAACGCTTATACCGAGTAGCTGCCCCGCCTCCTCGACGGTTAACGTTAGTGATCTCTCGATGAATTCTTCGGTTCGATATTTCTTATTCGGCATCTCTCACCTCCACCCCAATTATACCACATTATGGCTTTAATGTTAATACATTTGTCAAGAGCCTCCCGCAATATAGGCTTATAGTCGGTATTTACAAATGTTTCCATCTGTGGTATATTGTTTTCGGGTGTTAAGTCCTGACCCGAAAGGCAGGCAGCGAAGGAGGATACACGATGGAGAACCGAGAGCAAGAGCAGGAAGCCCGAATGACCATACTTGAGGCACGGGTGGCATTCTGCGAGCAAAGACTCTCCGTGATGGAGAGAACCTTCGGGGGGATTATCCAATCAACCCGACGAAGGAAGAGGCAGCCCACACCTGAGGAGAAGAAGGCTATCGTAGAAAGACTTGCGGCTGGTCGAGAGGCAGCCAGAGCCAGGAGAGAGGCCGAAGCTAAGAAGGAGGCTAAGTGATGGGACACTTACAAAAGCGGGCAAAAGGTAGTTGGCAGATCTGCATCTGTAGTGGCTACGTCAGAGGCAAGGCCATTCGACATCACGAGACTGTGAGAGGCACTAAGAAGGAGGCCGAGCGACGCATGCGGGAGTTAGAGAGCAGCCTCGATAAAGGCGTGCCCATTTCAGTGGGACGGCTCACGGTAGCGGAGCATCTTAATAGCTGGTTGGCGGGCTATGTTCGAACTGCCTGCTCACCGAGGACGGCGGAAGGCTACCAGAGTATCATAGAACGCCACTTAATACCGGAAATAGGGCACATCCAACTACGGCAGCTGCAACCCCAGGCAATCCAGAGCTACTATGGCAGGGCAGTCGAGCGGTTATCGGCTCGGTCAGTCCAGCATCATCATCGGGTGCTATCCCAGAGCCTAAAGTATGCTGTCAGGCAAGGCTATCTGGGACGTAATCCTGCGGAACTGGTAACTGCTCCATCTTCACGTAAGAGGGTTATGAGGACGCTGACGCCATCAGAAGTCGAGGTCCTGCTGGAAGAGGCGTCGGGCGACCGATTCTACCCGATATATTACATGGCTATCAGCAGTGGACTACGCCAGGCCGAACTACTGGGGTTACGATGGCGTGACTTGGATTTAGATCTCCTATCTATATCGGTCAGCCAGGTACTCTACAAGCGGGGTGGTATATGCGAATTTAAGGAACCCAAGACGGAGCACAGCAGACGCAGGATAGCCATGACACCCAAACTAGCACTGTATTTTAAAGGATATAGAAAAGAGCGGGAGCTGCTATACCTGGAGCGAGGCAATGTCCTCGGCCTGGACGATCTGGTATTCGCCAATGGAGAGGACAAGCTCATCGACCCAGGCGTGCTGTCTCATACCTTCAGCAGGATATCCAGGCAGGCAGGACTGGGAAGGGTGCGATTCCACGACCTTAGACACACGTTCGCCAGCCTAATGTTGCTGCGTGGAGCGAAGCCGAAGGTTATCAGTGAGGCTCTCGGTCACGCCTCGGTAGCCTTTACTATGGACACCTATTCGCATATAATTGAGGGGATGCAGGAGGACGCTATGGCTCTGCTGGACGAGGTGCTGCCAGCGGGGGTGAACGGGATAAAAAGTAAAATAGGATAACGACAGGGGGGTGAGTGCAAGTGGAAACTAACACGATATATTGCGGAGATAACCTAGAGGTTCTAGCTAAGTTCCCTGAGAAATCGGTTGACCTTATTTATGCCGACCCACCTTTCTTCAGCAACAAGCACTACGAGATTATCTGGGGTAATGGTGCTGAGATGAAGGTCTATGAGGACAGGTGGAAGGGTGGCATTAATGTCTTTATTGAGTGGATGTCAGAGAGGCTCTGGCAGTGCTATCGGGTGCTGAAGGATACTGGCTCAATGTATCTGCATTGTGACCGACGAGCCAATGCTCACTTGAGGGTAGCGATGAATAGTATATTTGGCGATGATAAGTTCCAGAACGAGATTGTGTGGGCATATCGAACTGGCGGTGTGAGTAAGAGACGGTTCGGGCACAAACACGATACGATTCTATTCTATACCAAGACACTAAACTATACCTTCAACCCGCTGAAAGAGAGGATATATTATGAGAAGCCGTTCTTTATCTCAAATAAAGATGCTGAGGGGAGATATTATGCTGATGTCCTGATGCGAGATGTTTGGGAAATCCCAGCCGTTATAAATGTCTCGAAGGAACGACTAGGCTACCCTACTCAGAAGCCCGAAGCATTGCTGAAACGCATCATTGAGGCATCGTCAAATAAGGACGACATAGTGCTTGACCCCTTCTGTGGCTGTGGTACAACTCTAGTAGCAGCTCACCTCTTTGGTAGGAAATGGCTTGGTATTGATGTTTCACCAATAGCCTGTGACCGAATGAAAAGCAGGCTAAACAAAGCTGGTGCGAGTGATGTCCATGTTATTGGAGCTCCTGCTACCATTAAGGAGCTCAAAAGTCTTGAGCCCTTCCAGTTCCAGAACTGGGTTATAGACCGCATTGGCGGAGTGCCCAGCAGTAAGAAATCTGGTGACATGGGCATCGATGGTTATACCTTTATGGCACGAGAGCCTATTCAAGTTAAGCAGTCAGAAGGTGTGGGGAGGAATGTGGTAGACAACTTCGAGACAGCTATCAGGAGAGAGCATAAGACCATCGGATATATTATTGCTTTTAGCTTTTCCAAGAGTGCCTACGAGGAAGCAGCTAGAGCAAAGGCAGAGGATAAGATGGACATAAAACTTGTCAGAGTTGATGAAATGGATAAATACTTTGCTACCGCAACCTAATACATCCCGAATAATATTAAGGCCAAATCGACGTCAAACGAACAACAAACGAACAACAAGGTGGGGAGGTTCACGATGGAATGCCAGCGTAGCTCAGGGGTAGAGCAGCGGTTTCGTAAACCGCCGGTCGTCGGTTCAAATCCGACCGCTGGCTCCATAGATTTAGTCCAGAGTCAGCTGGCTTTTTGAAAGTAGTAGCCGACTCCGGGTTCGGTTATAATATATCTAGGTAGGACAGGGGCTGGTTCTATCTTCTGACGCAAATGCGAAATGTAGATGCGCACATAATCCAGGTCATCAGTATATTCCCAGCCCCACACCTTTTCCAAGACCTGCTTGTGGGTAAGAATACGACCAGCATTCTCTACTAGGAGGGCAAATAAGCGAAACTCTCTTGGGGTCAGTTTCACCCGTTCTCCATTCACAATGACCTTTCGCTCAGCAACATCCACCGTAAGGAAGCCATCACTATAGGTAATCTCTCTCTTCGCATCCGCTGAAGAGGGGAGCTCAGCGCGTCGTAATGCTGCTCGCACCCTCGCCACCAGCTCTCTATTACCCATCGGCTTAAGGAGATAGTCATCAGCTCCGTAGTCAAGCCCACGCACTATGTCATCCTCAGTTGTACGCTTGCCGGTCAGTATGACAATGGGGATATCAGAGACATCACGAATGCGGTTGCAGGTCTGCCAGCCATCCATCTTGGGCATGACCACATCAAGAAGCACTAGGTCTGGCCTGTGGGCAAATAGGAGTCGCAAAGCTTCCTGCCCATCGCCTGCTGTAAGCACCTCATACCCCTTCTGGGTAAGAACCTGTTCAACTAAGCTAACAAAGGCAGGCTCGTCGTCAACTATAAGGACTTTTTTACCCATTTCCATTGATTCTAAGCTTTATCTTTTCGCCGTTGTAGTAGCATTTCGCCAATCATTTCAGGTAGTTCACGGGTATTGATGGGCTTTGACAGATAGGCATCGCACCCGGACTCAATAACCCTCTCCTTGTCCCCCTTCATAGCGTAGGCAGTAATGGCAATAATGGGGGTGTGGCTGAATGCCGGCGTATTCCTGAGCTTCCTGGTTACCTCAAGCCCGTTTACTTTGGGAAGCTGTATATCCATTATGATGAGGTCTGGTTGCTCTCTCAGCGCCATATCCAGCGCCTCTTCTCCGTCAGTTGCCTTGAGTAAGGTATAGTTCTTGGCTCTAAGAACCATTTCAAGCAGTCTCATATTTTGGGGGTTGTCTTCTACAATTAGTATCTTCTCTTTCACCGCCTCTTTCTCCTGAATATGGCTAGTCGGTTGTTGCCAGTGGTAGGGTAAAGGTAAACCGACTCCCCCTCCCATACTCACTCTCTACCCAAATTTGCCCACCATACTTTTCAACAATTGTTTCGACAAGGGCTAGCCCCAGCCCAGTCCCGCTCTTCTCCTTGGTTAGAGGATTGTCTAGCCAACAAAAAGGTTCAAATATCCGTTCCTGATCTTCCTTCTTGATACCAATGCCATTATCAATTACACTGACCTGACACCAATCACCATTCCTGACTGCCTCAATCTTCAGCTTGCCTCCATCCGGGGTAAACTTAGATGAGTTGGTCGCTAGATTAAGGAGCACCTGTTCTAATCTGCCTTCATCGACATGTACCGCAGGAAGCCCCTCTTCTATCTCAATATCAAGGCTTTGTTTTCTTGGTGTTAGCATAGGCAGCATAGTTCTGGTTAACGATTCTATTACCTCAGCCAGAGCAACATTTTCCAGCTTGAATTCCATCTTGCCTGATTCTACCTTGGACAGGTCAAGAACCTCGTTAACTAGGTTTAGTAAGCGGCGACTGCTGTCCAGGATATCGCTAAGGCACTGCCTCTGCTCCTCATTAATCTTTCCAGGCACCTTGTCCACCATCAATTCAGAAAAGCCAATAATAACATTGAGCGGGGTGCGCAACTCATGGGACATATTAGCCAAAAATTCAGACTTTAGCTGGTTTGCCCTTTCTACCTCCCCCGTTTTCTCTATAAGTTCCTGTTCCATTCGCTTGCGCTCAGTGATGTCCTCCAGAATGCCGTCAAAATATAGGATTTTGCCACCACTATCTCTCACCGCAACTTTGGTGTCCGATACCACCATTTCAGTTCCATCCTTTTTCCTAAGGCGTAGCTCCTTTGTTGTCTTCCCGGTAGCTGAGGCTGCTTCTTCAAGAACTGCTTCCCTTTCTTCCGGGTGGACATACAAGTCAGAAACATTCATCTTGAGTAACTCTTTCCTGGAGTAGCCAGTAATCTCCTCCATGGCTGGGTTTACTTCCAGGAACCTTCCAGCGGGTCCCGGCGTGCTTCTGAATATCCCTAACTTAACATGGCTTACCAGACCTCTATATTTTTCTTCAGATTTCTGCAATTCTTCATTGGCTTCAAACAGTAGCTTGTTAGAGCGCTGTAAACTCTCCACAAGCCTTTTATTCTCCAGTGAGAGCCTTTGCTGCTTTAGGGCATTGGTGATGGTAGTCTTTATTTCATCTGGATTAATGGGCTTGACGAAATAAGCATAGGCTCCCTCATTAACGGCATTGACCGCAGTCTCAATGCTGGCATAGCCGGTCATCATAATTACTGCCACATCAGGGTTTATCTCCTTGGCTAGCTCCAGTATCTCCAACCCACCAACATCAGGTAGCCTTATATCAGTAATAATGACATTAAAGGAATGGTTCCTTATCATCTCCTGAGCCTCAGTTCCCTTCTCCAGTCCGGCAACTTCATATCCGGCATCTTCCAGTATTGCACTCAGAGTGGCCCGCGTGCCAGCCTCGTCTTCTACTACCAGAATACTGTCAGTTTCTGGCATCATTTCTTCCTCTCTTTAGATATCCTTTCCACCAGCCCTATCACCTTCTCCATGTCAAAGGGCTTGTGTATACAGGTATAAGCGCCCTCGTTTATTGCCCCTTTTACTAAATCCTCTTCAGTGTAGCCAGTCATCATAATCACAGTTGCCTCGGGGTCTATCATCTTAACCTGCTCAAAGGTCTCAACGCCATCCATACCGGGTAACCTCACATCCAAAAAGATAATGTCATAGTGCCGGCTCCTTACCATCTCAATAGCCTCAGCTCCATCATTGGCAGTAGCCACCCTGTACCCCTTATCCTCCAGTATCGCTTTAAGGGTTTCCCTATCGCTAAACTGGTCGTCAACCACTAGTATGAGGGTTTTCTCATCAAGTAACTCTTCAATGATAGCTATGATTCTATCAATATCAAATGGCTTATAAACAATGGCATAGGCACCCTCCTCCATGGCTTCCTTGACTAAATCCTCCACCGAGTAGGCAGTCATCATAATTACTGCCGACTCATGGTCTATCTTCTTCACTTCCCTAAAGGTTTGAACGCCATTTATCCCCGGCATCTTTATATCCATAAAGATGGCATCAAAGTGGGTTTTTCTTGCCGCCTCAATAGCCTGGTAGCCGTTCTCCACAGTAACCACATTGTGCCCCTTGTCTTCCAGTATTCCTCCTAGGGTCAGGCGCATACTCCGAAGGTCATCAACCACCAAAATATTAGTTTTTCCCATTATTTACCTCCGTATCGTTGTTTAATAAACTCTATTCCATCTTCAAGGGTAGCCTTATAGTGAAGGTGGTTCCCTTTCCCACCTCGCTCTCTACCTCGATGTTTCCCTGATGTCTATCAATAATTGCCTTACATACAGCCAGTCCTAACCCAATACCCTTAGCTCGGGTAGTAAACAGAGGGTCAAAGATTTTACCTATAGCTTCCTTGGGTATTCCACAACCGGTATCAGAAATCTCCACCTCTAGGAATTTATCCCCCTCCCTGGCGCTTATGGTTAGCCTACCTCCCTCAGGCATAGCCTGCATCGCATTCATAATCATATTCACCAACACCTGGCGAACCTGGTCGGTATCTATGTTAACCTCGGGCAGGTCGGCATCTAGCTTTTTAACCACTTCTATGTTCTCCGGGATAGCCAAACGCGACAGGGCATCATCAATTACCTCCTTTATCCTTGCCGGTGAAACAGCTGGCTTCCCCACGCGCGAAAATCCTAATAGGTCATTGATGATTTTATTGGATGAATTTACCTCATCATCGGCGATATCAAGAAATTCTATAACCCTAGGCTCTTTCTGCCCTAGCTCACTCTTGGCTACCTTCCCTTTTACATAGTAAATGGCGTTCTTGATAGCACCCAGCGGGTTTCTGAGCTCGTGTCCCACTCCTCCCGCCAGTTGCCCTATCGCCGCCAGCTTCTCGGAGCGAATTAGCTGCTCCTGTGTCTCTCTTAACTCCTCATTGGATGTCTGCAGCTCTTCATTGGTAACACGCAATTCTTCTTCACTAGCTTGGAGCTCCTCATTGGCAGCTCTAAGCTCCTCATTAGTAGCCTCCAGCTGCTCGTTTCTTTTCTGTATCTCATCGGTCATCTGATTAAATGATGTAGCTAACTCCCCAATCTCATCTTTTGATTTAACCTCGGCTCTCTTAGTCAAGTCACCCTTACTAATCTCAATTGTTACATCTCTCAACTTTGTAATGGGGTTTGAAATACTTCTCGATATAACAAAAGTAGTTCCTAATGCAGTTAAAATGACAGCAGCAAGAACTGAGATAAGAATTATCCTACTTGAAGCCACTGTACTCACAATAGAACCCATGGACGCTTTTGATTCTTCGTCCATTCTTTCGAGGAAAACATCTAGGTTCTCGTCTAACTCTTCTACTTTTTCGTCAAATCCTGCCATTATAGGAGCTCTTTCTGCACGAGTTTTACCATGGAGCAGAAATAATTTTGCACTTAAATCATAAAGTTCATTAACCGAACCCTTAAGATTCTCCACTTCTTCAGGAGTAAGTAAACCTGGCGCTGCAGATAGATTCTCTAATTGCATTTCTACATGTTCTTTCTTTTCTATAATTTCTTCTGAAGCCTCTTCTTTAGTCATCCAATCTGCATCATACTCTTCTGTTGCTCTCACTATCTCCTCAAGATCAATTCTAATATGTGAAATGGCAGCCCGTATTGGCATATGCAATGTATGATGTGTCTCAGTCTTAGTACCGATGTTTTCCATACCGACAATGCTCACAATGCCAATAATTACTGTCAAAACAACAACCACCAGAAACCCCGATATCAATTTTTGACGTATTCTCATCTTATCAACCTCACTTCTGTTTTAATAAGTCACTTTTTTGTATATCCTTGCCTTGGCATCAAGGCATTCTAATTTATCACGCAGACTATTTGTTGGGGTCTCTGCCTCGCCTAGAATCAGGTAGCCAAGGGCAGCCAGTGAACCATAAAGCATACCTAGCACCCTCTCCTGGAGTTGACTCTGCAGATATATCAGGACATTGCAGCAGAATATACAGTCTAAGTTCACAAAGGGCTGCTGTATGGTCGAGGTCAGGTCAAAATAAGAGAAACTGACCATTTGCCTAATATCGGCCCTCATCTCATAGTCCTCACGGCGGGTGAAATAGTTTTCTAGGATAGCCTCGGGAAGACCTTCTATATCCTTAAGAGAGTATATCCCTGCCTGTGCTTCTCCCAAAGCCTGTCGGCTAATATCGGTGGCATAGATTGAGATATCAAAGTCCGGCCGCCGATGCCCCAAAAATTCGGCAAGCAGTATAGCTATAGAATATGGCTCTTCACCCCGGGCACAGCCAGCGCTCCACATCCTCAGTCTCCGCTCGCCTTGCTTTCTTTTGTATGCTACCAGCTCAGGTAATACCAGTCTGGTTACCTGCTGAAAGGTGTATGGGCTTCTGAAGAAACCACTTACCTTTATGGTGAGGTCATCGGCAAGTTTGTGATACTCTTCAGGATGGGTATCAAGAAACTGCATGTAGTCCAGATATGTTCTCACCCCGGTAGCCTGAAGTCTCCTCTCCAACCGGCGAGTTACCGTCCCACGCTTATACTCCCGGAAATCATAGCCGGTGTCCCGATACACTTTTTCCAGAAGTGAATCAAGAACTATAGCATCACTTCCTGTAACCATACTTGCCATACAAGACTCTGACCTCCAGCAATCAGCACTTACGCCAATTGTATCATAAAGGCACAAAAATTGTCAATAGTCATTTAATTAGTATAACATTAACTTGCTAAAAGGCAAATCTGGGGACAGGGACGTATATCAGGAGTCAACGGTAGATTAAAGAGGAGGGGCTAGAATCTCCAAATAAAACTAGGAGGGGCAGGTTACAAACAATCTTGCCATAGAGGAAGGATAGTCAACAGGCAGAGCTTAAGCAAAAATAATGGGGGAACCCTGATTAAGAAGAGTGACGGCAATAGCGAGCCCTTAGAAGTAAATCCTATAAGGGCTCAAAAATAGATTCCTACCATTCCTCTCTGAGAACTTTTCGTAATTCGCCGTCATCAGTGAAACCAAGGGCAAATATTGTGTCTGGCAAAGCATCAGCTAAGATGCTTTCTTTCACTTTCTCGTATTGACCCTGATATTCAGGTATCTGTTCTCCACATTTGTCAAACACCATAACCATGTTGTTCCTAAACCTCATAACAGTCTTAATCATTACTTTCCTCCCTTGTCTATTTTTGATTTCCTTATTAACTAGTTACGGCAAGTAGATGTTCATTTTACCGCTTTGGCAATGCTTTTTAAGATACTGAGAATTCCAATGACAGTGCGTTGCACCTCAACGGGCTCTTGGCTTAACATACTGCTTACATAAGGGTCCAATCGCCCAAGACCGTACTCCTCTCCGGAAGGCTGAGGAGACAGGTAACCAGCTAAAGAGAATAGCTCACTTTCCTCAAAACCTAAAGGCTTAGCGATTTTTCGCAGAATATAGCCTGAGGGAAATCTCTCCCCTCTCTCTATACGACCCAGGTGAGATGAGGATGTACCGGATATAGCCGCCAGCCCCCGTAATGTCAGTGGTATCATAACCCTTCGCTGCTTGAGTATTCTGCCTAAGTCTGCATTCGGTCTCATTTCTCCTCCTTTTTCCTTTCTCATTTCCGAATTGCCACGCCTAAAAAGAAAAGGCCCATCAAAGTCAAAGCTGCTGCCAACCAAAATTCAACCATCAGCAAAGGTCTAATAGGTTCATAAAAAGTGACCTCACCCCGTTGAAGTATGATAAAAAAGGCATATGCCCATGTTCCTCCGCTATGAACTAAAAAAGTGGAAACTATGCCTAATGCGATACGCATTTTCGCCGCTTGAGTATCCTGCCCGGGTACCTGTTTGCCGTTATTAATCATTTCTACTACCTCTCTTTAATTCCTTGCTCCTTGGGTTAGTGCTGGTATTATTTTCTCTGAATTCATCTCTCTTCCATTCTAGGGCAGCAAGATTAATAGCTCATAAAAATAGTGTTTAATTTTCATTAAAATCTCGGCGGGTATGAGACCGGTGCCTTGGCTATTGCACAGTCTTAAGCACATTGCGTTGAATTTTCTCCAAATTTTCTTTATAATTTCCTCACCGCTGGCTCCGTAGAGGGTAGATGAGCAGGTTTATAGACAAGTTAAATCAAGTTTCACGGGTTGTGCCCCAATCTATAGGGTTTGGGAGGGTACAACCAGTCTCGGAGAAGCTAAAAATATTACTTATTGCCAGTTTGACTGAGGCTAGTGTTGGTGGTTTGGTTGATTATGTGGTTGGGGCTGATGCCGGGCTGTTACATATTCCTAAATTGAGTTCAGGGGCTAAAGCTCTTAAAGAAATATCTCAAGCTATATCGGATATTCCTTGGGGTGAATGGCTAAGAAATATTGACAAGGAAGAAATAAAGCAGATGGCAAAAGCTGGCGGTGATTTTATGGTTTTCCCAGCAACTAATACACCCCTGGCACTACTTCAAAATAACGAAATAGGCAAGATTTTAGAGGTAGAGTCCTCGCTTAGTGAGGGTTTGTTGAGAGCAGTTAATGAATTGTCTATAGATGCTGTGCTTATTGCTGGTGAACAGGGAGAGGGTTATTTTCTTACCTGGCATCACCTTATGCTCTTTCAGCGCTTTGCCGATTTGTTGACCAAGCCCTTGCTAGCCCCTATACCATCAAATGTAACCGCTAATGAGCTTCAGGCTCTATGGGAAGCGGGGGTGGATGGTGTGATAATAGAAGTAGGAGTTGGACAGCCTGCGGATAGATTAAAGAAGCTGCGCCAGGTAATTGATAAACTAGCCTTCCCATCACGGCGCAAGCGAGGAAAGGCAGAAGCTCTGCTACCTCACATTGATAGAGAGGCGAGTATAGTAACTGAAGAGGAAAGGGAATAGTTCTGTATTTTATGCCCTGGAACTACTTCTCTATGTAGCTGATAATTGCCATGATTTTCCTTCAGTAGTAATGGCTGGAGCAATTACCATCTCAGCCTTGTGCATTTCTTGAATGGTAAGCACCCCACAGATGCCCATTGCCGTGCGAATAGCCCCGATGAGGTTTTGGCTACCATCGGTGACTGAAGCAGGACCGAAGAGGATTTGCTCTAATGTGCCCTTAGTACCAACTTTTATTCGGGTCCCTCTGGGAAGTGCTGGGTGTGGGTGGGACATACCCCAGTGATAACCTAGCCCGGGCGCCTCCTTGGCCTGGGCAAAAATGGAGCCTAGCATTACGGCATCGGCACCCGCAGCCAAGGCTTTACACAAATCACCACCTTTACGAAAACCGCCGTCGGTAATTATCGGTACATATCTGCCGGACTCACCTAGGTATTTATCTCTAGCCGCAGCACAATCTATGGTGGCTGTTATCTGGGGGACACCGACACCAAGGACTTCCCTAGTAGTGCAAGCCGCCCCCGGTCCTACACCTACCAAAACCCCAGAGATTCCCGTTCCCAGAAGCTCAAAACAGGCGCTATAGCTTACACAGTTACCGACAATAATAGGCATAGGTATGGATTTGCGAAGCTCAGGGAAAATTAATCCACGATAGCTTTTAGATATATGCCGGGCACTGGTAACCGTGGATTGGACTACCAGAATATCAGCCCCGGCTTCAGCAGTTATCGGAGCCAAGCGCTTAGTATTAGCCGGTGCCACTGAAACAGCACATACCGCCCCTGATTGTTTAATGGCTTGTATTCGTTCGCCAATAAGATTTCCCTTAATCGGTTGAGAATAGACTTTCTGGAGAAGAGGGGTGATTTCGGCATCCGATACCTGGGTAATCTCAGTCAGTATCTCTTGAGGATTATCATACCGAGTTTGTATTCCTTCCAAATTAAGAACGGCGAGTCCGCCTACCTGGCTCATCAGGGTAGCGAAATTAACATCGGTCACAGCATCCATTGCTGAGGCTATAATAGGAATGGAGAAGGTAAAGTTCTCTATCTTGAAATCAATGTTTGTCTGGTCAGGATTAGTGGTTATATCTCCAGGCACTATAGCCACTTCATCAAACCCATAGGAACGCCGGAGTTGCTTAAATTGAGACATAGCCATCTTGCTATCCTTTCTTAAACACAAACTATATCAAAAGCAGAGGTTTAAAGTCAAGAAATTTTAGCTAATTATAGACGAATGATGAAGAATAGGCTATAATGGCTGAACCAGAGGAAGATAAAAGGTAATGCCTACCCTTTATGTTGTGGCTACTCCCATTGGTAATTTAGATGACATTTCTTTGCGTGCCCTTCGTACCCTACGTGAAGTGAAGCTTATTGCTGCTGAGGATACACGCAAGACGAAACGTCTTCTTATTACTTACGATATTAAGACGCCAGTGACGAGTTATCATGAGCACAATAAGTGGACTAAAATGGGTTATATTCTAAATTGCCTTGAAGGTGAGGATGTAGCTCTGGTTTCTAATGCTGGGATGCCTGGCATATCTGACCCTGGCTATGAACTAATTGTGGCGGCTAACCAGCGAGGCATCTCGGTTGTTCCCATTCCGGGACCTTCGGTTGTTATAACAGCGCTTGTTATCTCCGGGCTGCCTACGGATAGGTTTAGCTATATTGGCTTTTTGCCGCATAAGGCTAGTGGCAGGCGGCGTCTTCTAGAATCTATTGCTGATGAACGCAGCACTATTGTAGCCCTGGAATCTCCTCACCGTCTACTAGCTGCGCTGAACGATATACTGCTTATTCTTGGAGATAGAAGAGTAGCCATTTGTCGTGAACTTACTAAGATTTATGAAGAGGTTTTCCGGGGAACGATAAGCCAGGCCATAGAACATTTCACTGAGCCAAGGGGTGAGTTTACCTTAGTTATTGAGGGCAAGAAAGAGAGGGATAAGCCACAGTTGACGAAAGATATTGAGAGGCAGTTACATCATATGCGTCTGTCCGGAGTGGCGGCTAAAGAGACGATAGCCAAAGTAGCTAGAGAAACAGGTTTGTCAAAGAAAGAGCTGTATCGGGCTTGGCTCAAGCTATAAGATTTATACTAAAGCTTTAAGGGGAGTTAACAATGCGTCGAGGGTGTATATCTTTAGGAGAAGTCCAGTGCGATGATTGTCACCGCATTATACCACATTCTGAGCGGTATCTAGCTATTGATGAAGAGGATGGCGTTGAGGTAGAAAAAGGAAAGACATCACGCTATTGTCTTAATTGTTGCCTGAAGAAGGGCTATGCTCACTATAGAGACGAGAAGGGCGAACAGATACTTACCTCCTTTCCCGAATTTCCTGAATGAGCGTTAGTCCCGATGGTCAGGTTGAGATAAGATGTTAGCTGACTTATTAATTGGGAAATAGATTATGAGCGAGAGAATTTTTATTGGGGTGGCCTGGCCTTATGCCGATGGCCCACTACATTTAGGTCATATTGCTGGGGCATATTTACCACCGGACATATTTGCCCGCTACCACCGGACTAAGGGGAATGAGGTATTGATGGTATCGGGTTCAGACCAGCATGGCACACCGATAACCATTAAGGCTGAGCAGGAAGGGAAGAAGCCCAGCGAAATAGCGACCCAGTATCATCAACAGTTTCTTGATTCGTGGCAGAAGTTAGGTATTTCCTTTGATTTATTTACTAATACCAACACTGCTAACCATGCTAAGGTATCATGCGATATTTTTCTCACCCTTCTTGAGAGAGGCCATATTTATAAGGCCACTGTATCACAGCCCTTTTGTCCTCATTGCCAGCGTTTTTTGTCTGACCGCTATATTGAGGGCACTTGCCCATACTGCAACTCTTCTGGAGCGCGAGGTGACCAGTGTGATGAGTGTGGCAAGCCTATAAATGCTGCTGAGCTGATTGACCCTCGTTGTCGCCAGTGTGGAACTACCCCCCAGTTTAAGGATTCGGAGCATTTTTTCCTTAAACTTACCGCTTTTGAGGATAGGCTTCTAGCCTGGGTGAAGCAGCAGACCCACTGGCGGCAGAATGTCCTGAACTTTACTATGCACTACTTGGAAGAGGGACTGAAGGATAGGGCTATCACTCGCGATATAGAGTGGGGGATACCGGTGCCCCTTGACGGCTTTGACGGCAAGTGCCTCTATGTGTGGTTTGAGGCTGTCATCGGTTACCTTTCAGCAACTAAGGAGTGGGCTAAGTCTAGCGGGGATGAGGAGAAGTGGCGTTCTTTTTGGCAGAGTGATGTAAAGAGCTATTATTTTATCGGTAAGGATAATATTATCTTTCATACTATTATCTGGCCAGCGATGCTGATGGGCTATGATGACCTGAATCTTCCTCATGATGTGCCAGCTAATGAGTTCTTGACTATCGAAGGTAAGCGACTTTCTACCAGTCGCAATTGGGCAGTCTGGCTGCCTGATTATCTAGCGCACTACGAGCCTGACCCGTTGCGATACCTATTATCCATTAATATGCCAGAAACTGGAGATAGCGATTTTTCATGGCGTGAGTTCATTCGCCGTAACAATAATGAGCTGGTGGCTACTTATGGAAACTTAGTTCATCGGGTGCTTGCCTTCGTCTATCGTAGCTTTGATGGTTGTGTGCCAGTGCCTGGAGAACTTGATATCCGTAGTCAGGCTTTACTCAATAGTGCCAAGGATACACTTAACACAATGGATGGGCTTCTTTACCATTGCCATTTTAAGAAAGCAATACAGTCGGCTATGTCCCTAGCTCAAGAGGCTAATCGCTATCTAGATGAGAAATCTCCCTGGAAAACGATTAAGCAGGATAGACAGGCTTCGGCCATGGCTTTATATGTGGCTATTTCAGTGCTCTCTTGCCTTAGAACAGTGCTATATCCCTTTCTACCCTTTAGCTCGCAGAGGTTACACGAGTTCCTCGGTTTTAAGGGCAGTGTAGAGGACGATGGTTGGCAGTTACGCTTTCCATCATCTGGGCAAAGGTTACTTCCCCCTGAGCCCCTGTTTTCTAAATTGGATGAAGGGTTGGCAGATGAGGAAACTAGTCGATTGGGGAATGTCTATTTCCAGTAGATTTGTGTATCACCCTGATTTACCTAATAAGGAGAGATTGTTTATTAACTTCACCTCGCCAGAGGCGACTCTGTCGACCCCTTAATCCCCCTCATGATAGGAATATATATCCATATCATGGAGAGGGGGAAGAGACTTTAGAGAGGGGCTTCGCCCCTCTCTTACCTACACCCCCTTCCCTTAATAAGGGAAGGGGGTCAGGGGAATAGGTTGCTAAACGATTTAATAAGGGGGAATCTTGCCGCTAAGTAAAATTTATGAACCCATTCAGCAAGATTTAGCTAAGGTAGAAGATATGATGAAGTCAGTGAGTCAGGCTGACCTCTCCTGGCTGCCTAAGCAATTAGCCCATGACCTAAGGGATAGTGGCAAGTTAGCTGAGTTGTTAACCTATAGCCTAAAGGGTGGAGGCAAGAGGATTCGTCCGGCGCTTACTCTACTATCGGGCAAGTCCTATAACTACAACCTTGATTGCCTTCTGCCGATGGCTACAGCCGTTGAGATTATGCATACCGCTACCCTGGTTCATGATGATGCTATTGACAACTCTTCGGTTCGCCGGGGTAGGCCAACGATTAACAAGGTGTGGGATGATGATAAGGCAATACTCCTGGGGGACTACCTATTTGCTAAGGCAGGAGAGCTGGTGTCTACTACTCAGAATCTGCAGGTAATAAAGCTACTCTCCCAAACCCTTATGACTATTACTAGCGGAGAGTTAGCTCAGAGCTTTGATGCTTTTAATCTGGAGCAAACTCGCCAGCACTACTTGCACCGGATTATCAGTAAAACCGCCTCTCTATTCTCCTTAGCTACCGAGTCAGGGGCTATTTTGAGTCAAGCTCCGGGAAAGTTAGTCAAGGCTCTAAAAGAGTATGGCTATAACCTTGGTATTGCCTTTCAACTTGTGGATGATATTATGGACTTTATTGGCACCGAGGAGAAAATAGGTAAGCCCATAGGCTCAGATTTAGCTCAAGGCACCCTTACCCTGCCAGCAATGCTGCTTTTGGAACGTTATCCTGAGAATAATCCAGTAAAGGAATTATTTCAAAATAGGGATAGGCAGAAAAATATAAAGCTGGCAATAGAATTAGTCCGTAGCTCATCAATTATTCAAGAATGCTATCAATTTGCCTCAGATTATTGCGCCAAGGCTTGCCGCAATCTTAACCTGCTACCCGATAATGCCAGTCGCCAGTCGTTAATAAATTTAGCCGATTATGTAATAGAGCGAAAAAGATAGCAGTGTCTGCTTTAACTACTCTGCCGTAACTAAAGTGCTACCATCCTCATAAGTTTCTTTTTTCTGGGTGGGTAATCTTTGCTTGAACTGGTCGATGGCATACTGGCAGGCGGCAAAGCCCTCCTGGCGGTGGGCAGAGGCTATGGCAACAACCAGATTAATATCACCCACTTCTAGTTTGCCTATTCGATGGCATATAGCTAGATTATTTACTTGCCATTTTTGTCTGATGTTGTTAGCTATCTCCTGTAACTCATTTTCGGCAGTTCCTTTAGAATCTTTA
>JAUVZA010000066.1 GCA_030602805.1 Dehalococcoidia bacterium
CGTATTATCATAAAGCTCATCGCTATCCGCAATCTCCATAATCTTGCCTAGATACATCACTGCCACCCGGTTGCTGATATAACGAACTACCGAAAGGTCATGAGCAATAAATAGATAGGTCAGCCCAAGTTCCTCTTGGAGACTCATCAGCAGTTGGGTGACCTGTGCTTGGACTGAAACATCCAGTGCCGAAACAGGCTCGTCACATATGATAAGGCTGGGCCTCACCGCTAGCGCTCGAGCTATCCCGATACGCTGCCGTTGCCCACCGCTGAACTCGTGGGGGTAGCGCTCCGCCATATAAGGCTCAAGCTCCACCATCCTAAATAGCTCATCAACCTGCTCCTCGTATTCCTTGCCCTTGACCAGGTTATGGACCAATAACGGTTCACCGATGATATTACCAGCAGTCATACGGGGGTCGAGCGAGGCATAGGGGTCCTGGAATATCAACTGCATATTCCGCCGTATCCTTCTCATCTCTCTGCCTTTAAGTTTAGAAAGGTCTTTTCCCTCGAAGAAAACCTTGCCCCCAGTGATTTCATAAAGCTGTAAGATACAACGCCCGGTGGTGGTCTTGCCACAGCCGCTTTCGCCCACTAGCCCCAGAGTCTCGCCTCTCTTTATATAAAAACTTATCCCATCTACCGCCTTAAGATCAGCTATCTTTCTCTGTATGACACCAGCGGTTACCGGAAAATACATAACCAGATTCTCTACTTCGACTAGATGGTCGTCACTCGCCATTAGCAATACCTCACTTATCTCTTTGCACTTCTCTACTTCTAAAGCAGGCAGAGTAGTGGTTTTCGCCTACTTCTTCTAGCTCTGGTTTCTCTTCCCGGCACCTATCAATGGCAAGATAGCAGCGGGGACAGAAGGCACAGCCCTTGGGTAGACGGGCGAGATTGGGCGGCAGACCGTCAATAACACTCAGCTTGCGTTTTCGAGCCAAGTCCAACCGAGGCACCGATGCCAGAAGCCCCAGAGTATAAGGGTGTTTTGGCTCGCCATATAGGACATCTGTCGAGGCTATCTCCACAAGCCGCCCGGCATACATCACATTCACCCGGTCGGCATAGCGGGCAATTACTCCCAGGTTATGGGTTATAATAAGCACTGACGTGCCGAATTGAGCTCTCAGGTTGTCAATTAGTTCTAAAAGCTGTGCCTGAACAGTAACATCAACCGAGGTAGTGGGTTCGTCAGCTATTAGCAGTTCGGGGTTACAGCTCAGTGCCATAGCAATCATTATCCGCTGCTGCATCCCCCCGCTGAAGTGGTGAGGGTAGTCGCCTACCCTCTTCTCTGCATCCGGCAAGCCCACTAACTTTAGTAAGTTGACTGCTTCTGCTGCTGCTTCCTTCTTATCCATCCCCCGATGCAGCTCCAGCGACTCAGTTATCTGGCGACTGATAGTAAGCACCGGATTTAGAGATGTCATTGGCTCCTGGAAGATCATGGCTATGCGATTACCTCTAATATGACGCATTTCCGCCTCGCTAGCTTGGAGAAGGTCCTGCCCTTGAAAGATAACCTCACCGCCGACGATAACACCGGGGGGATAGGGAATAAGGCGCATAACAGAAAGGGCACTCACGCTCTTGCCGCAGGCACTCTCGCCGACGAGACCTACACTCTCCCCCCTCTTGATATGGTATGACAGACCGTCAACCGCTCTTACCTCACCCTCCTCGGTGTAAAAATAAGTCCTGAGGTCTTTAACTTCAAGTACTCTTTTATCTACTGTCGCCATCTTGATAAAGAAAACACAGGGGTTTAAGCGCCTATATTATTTAGCTAGACGGTCAAATTAAACCCCTGTGTTTTTGCCCTCCTTTATATCAGTTATATCAGTGCCAATACCTAAACATAGGCCTGCTTTTTGTCGACGCTCATGATAGAGCCACACTGCCATTTCTCAACCCACCTGAAAAGTGAACTAAGTATTTATAGCATAACTCTCCCCTTTTGTCAACCCAGCGATTTAAATGGTTCTACGTCAATAAGTGTGAAGATTATGACCCTGCTCCTTTGGAATTAGTTACCAATATCCTCAGCCGGAAGTTATCCATGTTACGGTAGCCATAAGTCATCCTCTTTATGGTCTTAATACGATTGTTCTTTCCCTCAACAAAGCCCGCCTAAGGCGGACAAAGCCATTGGTTATCGGGTAATCAAAGTAGTTCAGTATCTCCTCTCGCCAGTTGTCTAATGTATGTAGTAGCTCTTTAAACTCAGGTAGATAGTCATTGGCTATCCTCTCCCCCAATAACTCCAGCCTCTCCTCAGCCCGGCTCCTGTTCATTCCCCTGTACCAATCCCTGAAGCTCTCCTTAAGCACCAACGCCCTCCTGAGTTCAGGATAGCGGTAGAATAGCTCGTTTAGCCTTGCCTCTTCTATTTCCTCCCTGTAGCCGGGTTCTCATCTTGTCCAATGCTCTACTGATATGCCTGATGAGATGGAACTTGTCTACCACCACTTTTGCCTGGGGCAGGCACATCTGAACCCGCCTAAGGCGGGAAGGCTTCATGCATATCCATCACCACACCCTTAACTCTCCCAGGCTCAGCAAGACTATCCAGATATTCTCCTACCTCCTTTTGCCCCTGTCCCTCTACCACCTCCATTACCTCTCCTTTTACCAGATTACAGATGGCAGTGTGGTATAAACGTCGCCCGCTCACCGAAAACTCGTCCAACCCTATGAACTCGGGGGGTTCTGTCACCTCTCTTGCCCTGAGTCTCCTCCCTATCTCCTCGGCAACACATCTCCTCACCGTCTGGTGAAGTGCTTCCTTTCCCAGATATTCCCTGAACCTGTAGCTTGACCGCCTCCTGGAACCAAAGACTTCATCTGGCTCAGTGAACACTTTACTGCACCAAAGACATCGAAACCGCCTTTTCATCAGCGTGAGGAATACCACCTTATCCCTCAATGACCTCGAGCCATATAGCCCATCCCGGTTATTCATGGCGTGCAGTAAGACATTGAAAGTAACGTTAGCAAGGAACACGATGCTAAAATGAACTCTGCCAAACCAGAGTTAACGAAAAGATAGGGTAAGTCAGCAGCTTTACTTGAACAAAGGAAAAAGCAAAGAGGCACCGCTTTCCCGTAACATTTGACCTTGTCAGGCAGAGGGGATGGGAGCAAAAGCCTCCTATTGGAGTAAGCCTAGATTTTCAAGGTGGTACTCTGGCCGACTAAGAGAGAGGCGCAAAGGCTGACTGATGAGACTTTAGCACTCAGGAGGACTTTGGCAAGCCCTGTTTCACGACATAGTGCCTGTGTAGTGTATCTAAACCAAAAGCTCTGGGTGCCTAGGGTAACAACAGCAGGTATTGAGTATAGCTATAATCTTCTGCCAAAAATTGATAAAGGGGTTGCTTTGATCCCGCGAGCCAAAGATTGCTGGTTCAAATCCAGCCCCCGCTACCAAGAAATATAGGGGGTAGCAAATTGACTAGAAGGTTAATCCTGCTTTTTTATTTATTCCGTTAGCGACTTAAACTCTAACTCTTCCGTCTAACCACAAAGAAGAACCCTATAAGAATAATAAGCACCACTATTAGAATCCATGACCACCATTCCATTACTAATTTCCTCCTTAGTATTCAATATTATAGCAAGTTCTTTATGATATTATAGCACATTATAGCAACTCCAAACTCAGCTTGGATGCAAACCCGTAGTCAGGCGGTATTCGTTGGTTTGAATCTTCCCTATTACCAAGAGATTCAAGAGGCCAGCTGCCGTGGGTAGCTCGCCTTTTCTAGTTTGTTATTACTGCTACATGAACCCTTTTGGTGTGCTGAATGTAGTTATAACTTTGGAGAGGGTTCGTTTTGGCTGGGGCTAGATTGCTTTCCAGGGGCAAAACACTCTTATGTAGGAAGCGGCAACTGACTTTGTGTCTATGAAGTAGCTCATTCCCTTTTAGGTTTTATCAAAAGGATAAATGAGATAGCAACAGCAGTCGCAATGGCATAAGCTAGCCAAATTGGCCGATAGGTCCCCCAAGTGTCAAAACCCAACCTGTCAGGACAGGGGCAAGGATACCACAAATGGTCCACGCCAACGCTCCAAGCCCCCCGATGGCGGCGTAGTGCTTCAGCCCGAAGTAGTCCGCCCGTAGGGCGGGCGCTATCGGCACCTGAGCGGCATAGCCAGGACTATATAGCAACAGAAAGCTCCTTCGATATTGCCGAGGTAACAAGCGAACGGTTATAATGGCAGAAAACATATGATACAGTAAGACCACATCAGATCCTTAATTACGTGACAGCGCTTCGGTTCCTGAAGCAGTGGAAAGAAAACCACGAAAGGAATGATGATGTGTCACTAATCATATGAACGAGTACAATGGCAAGGTGGTGGATGTGATATACTTTTTAATAGGGATATCGCAATTGTTGCCGAAAGGAGGTGACCAATCTGTTGATTAAGAGTAGCTATACCACTTATGCAACACCCCGATTCAGAATTCTGTCGGACGATCAAATCCACGAGATCCACCTGGCCTCGCTGGAGGTCCTGGAAAGGACTGGTGTTGAGGTCCTCGACGATGAGGCTGTTGAGCTGCTGAGGAGCGCTGGGGCTAGAGTTTCCAATGACGGCAAGAGGGTTCGCATCCCATCCTACCTGGTGGAGGCCGCGTTAAGGACCGCTCCCAAGAGGGTGACGCTGTGCAGTCGCAACGGCGAGCGCACGGTCCCACTGGAAGACAAAAAGGTGTTCTTCGGAACTGGCTCGGACACTCCCTTTATACTCGACTCCTTCACCGGAGAGCGAAGACGTTCCAAACTCCAGGACATGATCAATGCGGCCATCATCGCCGACTATCTCGCCAACATTGATTTCCACATGGGCCTGGGCTTGCCTGAAGACGTTCCTGCTGAGACTGTAGACAGGCACCAGTTTCGAGCCATGCTGCTCAACACTAAAAAGCCTCTGGTCTTCACCGCCCACGATGAAGTGGGCCTATCGGACATCATAGAGATGGCAGCGGTGGCCATGGGCAGCCGCGAGCAATTGAGGCAAAAGCCCTTGATCTGCCTCTATGCGGAGCCGACTACCCCCCTATGCCATTCCCAAACAGCGGTGAGGAAGCTGCTCCTGGCGGCCAAGGAGATGATTCCCGTAGTGTACACCCCTGCGCCAATGTCTGGAGCCACAGCACCCGCTACCATGGCTGGCACACTGACAGTATCTAACGCGGAGAGCCTGAGCGGTTTGGTTATAGGACAGCTCGCGCAGAAGGGAGCGCCTGCCATCATCGGCGGCTCCATCTCAATCATGGACATGAGAAGGGGCATCAATTGCCACGGGGCACCGGAGCAACACCTGCTCTCAGCAGCCCTAGCAAGTATAGCTCACTATTATGGCATTCCCATGTTCGGTGCGGCGGGGCGTACCGATTCTAAGGTGGTAGATGAACAGGCCGCCATCGAGTCAGCGCTGTCCTGCCTCACGACGGCTTTTGCTGGTGCCAACTTGGTTCACGATGTGGGGTACGTGGGCTCAGGGCTCACCTGTTCTTACGATATGCTAGTGATGAGCGATGAGATCATCGCTATGGTCAAGCGCATCATGGAGGGTATCGAGGTCACCCCCGACACCTTGGCTCTAGACGTTATCGACAAGGTTGGGCCGGGGGGTAACTTCCTCCTTCAGCAACATACCCGCAACTACTTCAAGAAGGAGCACTGGATCCCCGAGCTTATTGATCGCAACACCTATGATAAGTGGGTCCAGCTCGGCAGCAAGACCTTGGGCCAGAGGGTCAACGAGAAGGTGAAGCGCATCCTGTCCGAATACCTACCTGAGCCACTCGCCAAGGAGCAGGTCAGCGAAATCGACGCCGTCATTGCCAGAAGAGAGCGTAGCAAGGCAGATTAAATCTAGATAGGGAGGAAAAATAGTGGATCTCAACGAACTAGGGGAGAGTCTGATTCAGGGAGAAGTGGACAAGGTTGCGGAGTTGACCAAAGCTGCCCTAGATAAGGGAGTAGAAGTTCAGAGAATCCTCAACGAGGGGCTGCTGGCGGGCATGGACGTAGTGGGGCAGAGGTTCAAGGCAGACGAACTTTTCATTCCCGAGGTGCTGCTTTCGGCCCAAGCCATGGCAGCGGGGATGGATGTGTTAGAACCGGCGCTGGTGGGAGCAGGGCTGAAACTCGTAGGCAAGATAGCCTTGGGAACGGTGAAGGGGGATATCCATGATCTCGGGAAGAACATGGTAGCGATGATGCTCAAGGGGGCTGGCTTCAAGGTAATAGACTTGGGGGTGGACATTCCGCCTGAGAAATTCGTGGAGGTGGTGGAGAAGGAGGAGGTGCAGTTGGTGGGTATGTCGGCGCTTCTCACCACCACTGCCCCTGCTATGAAGACCACCATCCAGGCCCTGGAGGAGGCTGGACTAAGGGCTCGGGTGAAGGTGATTGTGGGGGGAGCAATAGTAACCCAGGCCTTTGCCGACAAAATAGGGGCCGACGCCTACGGCGAGGATGCCATTGCTGCTGTAGATAAGGCAAGAACACTTCTGAGCACTGTGTAGAGCCGTCCCCTCACCAGGGCTAGGTCCGGCAACTACAACGCACTGGCAAAAGGGTACCATGACGCGTAGACAAGACAGATGAAGAGCCCCTGATAGACGCATAGCGATGCTCACGGCGTAGTGGCAAGCGGCGAAAGTTGTTCAGAGAGGCAAAGGGGTGTTCTACTAAGATTATAATGAGGGCTAGGCAGTTACAAGCCTAGTCCCTTTTTAATTTGGCAGATAATCAAAAGCCAATCAAAAAGACAAGACACTTGTGGTATAATTGAGCTATGAAGAAAGAATTGATGGATATTCTAGCCTGTCCGGTGTGTAGGGGGGAGTTGGAGCTTAGTGTGGAGGACGAGAACGAGAAAGAGATAGTTACTGGCTCCCTATACTGCCCCAAGTGCAATGAGCATTACCCTATAGTGGATACTATCCCTAATCTGTTGCCGCCGGACCAGTGCCCTTAGTCAGGGCTATAGGCTACCCCACTCTGGGGGGATTCCCATACCTCTACACAGGCGAGGGAAACTGGGGCACCGGCTAATTTCGGCTTGAGTTCATTGTAGATGATGGAAGCGATGTTCTCCGAAGAAGGGTTTATTTTATCAAATGGCGGCACATCATTAAGACAGGTATGGTCAAACCTTGCCAGAATATCACCTAACTGCTGCTTTAGCTCTATAAAATCATAGGCTATGCCTATGTTATCAACTCTGGAAGCTTTTATCTTTATTACTACCCGAAAACGATGCCCGTGTAATGCTTCACACTTACCCTGATAACCCCTCAAGAAGTGGGCGGCATCGAAATGCTGCTCTACAGATATCTGATACATTCCCCCTCCTCAACTATTTTCCCACCGAAACACGCCCTGCGTCTCTCTTACTTCTTTTAATAGCTCTTTAACAATTTTACCACTTCCTGGATGCACCAGATCAGGGGCAATCTCGGCTAGGGGAATAAGAACAAAGGCTCTCTCCGCCAGCCTGGGGTGGGGGATAATTAACTCAGGGGTTTCAATGACCTGCTCGCCATAAAAGAGAATGTCTATATCAATAGGGCGAGGGGCATTAGATTTGTTGAATGTCCGGCCTAGTTTGCTCTCAATACCCTTAGCCAGAGTAAGTAGCTCCGTCGGTGCCAGCCTGGTATAAGCCTGGCACACTAGGTTGAGGAAACGAGGCTGATTAATATTGCCTACCGGTTCAGTCTCATATACCGATGAAATCTTTTCTACTCGCAACCTTTGTGATAGAAAGCCTAATGCCCTATCCAGGTTATCCTGGCGATTCCCCAAGTTTGAGCCAAGACCAAGATACACTGTTGCCAGCTCATTCCTCTCCAATTCGCACCCCGCTGTAAAAAATTTCCACTACCGCTCAAACTTCACTCCTATTGTAACACCCTTTCACCATTTATCAAGTATCACTGCACGAGAATTGATATACAATAGCGATGCGTGACAAGTTTGGTGCTTGTCAAAGGTAGGGAAATAGAGAAGTTTAGGAAACGGGTGTTTGGCAAGGTATTGCAGGAGATAGAGGCAAAGAAGCTAGAGGGGGCAAAGGGGAAAGCAAGTTGCCGGGAGAAAATACCCCGATACCTGTTCACCCGCCTGGGGCTAATAAGGTTTAAAGGGCTCGCCTAGGCGAGAAGTATAAGGACAGAGGTCGATTCGGCTTCCTGCTAGATGATGTCTTGGGGCTTAGACCCTTATGCTACTAAGGCTCAACCATTCTCGGTATCTCAGGACAAAGGTGAGGTTAATAAAATCCGACTTAAAGGCGTCTACACCAGCCGACTAAAAACTAATCCTGCCGGTAGCTTGGGATAAAAGTAGGTTGATTTCCTGGGTAGCCTATCACCAGCATCAGCAATGGCTTTGACCACCTCTACCTTAACCGGGCTTAATAGAAGGGCTAGCTGATATTCCTGGTCTAACACCCTATCTACAGCATCTTGTCTATCATAACTAGAAATGTCACCATCATATTTAATCTGAATAGCATTCATTTGTCCCCCAGTTAGCTGGCTGGCCAATCTGCCGGCTGTGGAAGCTACTTTTATGAAGGGTGCCAGCTCAGATAAAGTTTCAACCGAGATAAAGGGAGCATTGACGGCATACCTGGCTGGCTGT
>JAUVZA010000055.1 GCA_030602805.1 Dehalococcoidia bacterium
GAACCCACGACCAAAGGCTTATGAGTCCTCTGCTCTACCACTGAGCTACGCTGCCAGCAAGCAGAATGTAGCATAATTTAGATTGAGCTGTCAATTCTCATTGCCGTTTAATTCCCCCAAAAGTCTAGTTACTCTCAGTACCATATTTTCTTAGTTCATCAGGCAGCTTGCTTTTATCATTGGTCACTGCTGGTATAATCGGCGGCTGCCCATTAGCCTCCATAATAGCCATTCCATCAGAGCTCAGTAGAAAATCAATCCAGGCTACTGCCAGCTCAGGATGAGGGGCGTTCTTGGGTATGGTTATGCCGTAAACTATTGGTTTACCCGTTTTAGTTATAGTTTCCCCTGGCTTTTTGCTAGCAATTTCTACCTTCGCCTTACTGTAGTAGTCCCTGAACTCCTGGCTAGAGAGGTCAATCTCAGCCGGTAATTCAACGAAGTTCAATCTATGCTGCTTAGCTACAGAGAGATAATTAAAGGCATAATCCAGGTCACCTGACTCCAGTAGGGCAATAAGCTCTACCTCCATTCCCCTTATTATTTCGCCGCCACCGCCATAAAGTTTATTGTATAACCCAGGCATACTATAGTGGTCCTCAGCTAGTTGCCACACCATCAGTGTCCTATAACCACAAGGGTCCCGGTCTGGGTCACTACGACCGTAGTTAACCCCGTGGCGCTGCAAAATTTCATACCAGTTATCCTCATTTATCTCATCCCCAAACCGTGATTTATTAGTATAGGCAATTACCATTCGGTTATAAGCAAAGGTTATATACCAGTCAGCATACTCAGGAAACATCATCTCTGGAATAAGGATGTAATCGGCCGAGGCAATTATACCAGCCTTCTTACCCAGCTCAGTTACCTTACGGATAGCAGTAGCACTTCCTGCTGCCCCGGTCTCCACCTTTATATCTGGATAGAGCTTATTAAACTCCTTGGTTACCTCATCAAATGGTATGGTCAAACTGCCGGCATGATAGATGGTAAGTGTAGTACGAACAGAACAACCGGGTATCAGGCTTAATGTCACAATCAAAACTAGAAACAAGCTGATGGCTAATCGTTTCATTTAAACCTCTACTTATAAGTATATTCTGCCGACTAAAAAATATGGATGGCTGATGCTTTAAATGTTATATAAACCTTCTGACCCTCAGCCAGTCCCATTTCCTCAAGGGAGCGGCGGGTAATGAGACAAACAAAATCTGGGGGCAAATTCACCGTGAGATAAAAGGTAGAGCCCCTATCGGCAATATAGGTGATGGTACCACCGAAAGAGTTGCGAGCGCTGGAGTGAAGTAGCTCAGGAGAAATGAGAATATCCTCAGGTCGAACCGAGGCATGTAACTTGCCCCGCAGGTCAGTAACTACTGCCAATTCTATATCTTCAGTACAAAACATGGTATTTCCATTACCTCTGTCTATCACCTCACCGGCGAAAATGTTTCGCGCCATGGCAAAGCGGGCAGTAAATTCAGAGTTAGGCTGGCGAAATATCTGCTCTGGGGTTCCTACCTGCTTTATGCACCCCTCACCCAAGACGGCGATATGGTCACCTAAAGCAATTGCCTCCTCAAAATCATGGGTAACATGGATGGTAGTTACCTTTAAGCGGTTATGGAGCTGGCGGAGCTCCTTCTGCACTCCTTCTCGAGTTTCGGGGTCAAGAGCACTAAGCGGCTCATCAAGGAGTAGCACTTCAGGTTTGATGCTCAGTGCCCTAGCTAGAGCCACCTTCTGCTGCTCACCCCCACTTAAGGTATTAGGCTTTCGGTTAAGAAGGTGAGATATGCCCAATAACCCGGCTATCCAGTCTAGTGCTGCCTCAGCCTCTGGTTTGGTCTGTTTACGAAGCTTCAAGCCGAAGATGATATTATCCTTCACCGAAAGGTGAGGAAACAGGGCATGGTCTTGGTAGACAATACTGATACCCCTCTTTTCTGGCTCAAGTTGTGTTACCTCCTTTCCTCTGAGCCATATCTCCCCGCTCTCAATGGGATATAGACCAGCAATAGATTCAAGCAGCACTGTCTTGCCAGCCCCTGTAGGACCCAGGACAATGAAATACTCACCCTCGCTTACACTTAAATTAATGTCTTGAAGTCGGAAATCCTTTAGGTCGACATACAGATTCTTTATCTGTATCATGTCTTCTCACCCCGATAGACTATAGTTCTAAGACCAATGAATATAAATAAACAGATTATGATGAGAAGCACAGCTACTGGCTGTGAATAGGCTAAGCCATAGGATTCAAAACGCTCAAAGATAAGCGTGGAGGCTATCATAGGATGATATGCCAGAATAATGATGGCACCGAATTCACTTATTCCCCTAGCCCACATCATTATGCTACCGGCAAGGATGCTCCGCCAGGTTAAAGGGAGGGAAATCCTGAAGAAGGCTTGCCATGGTGAGGCACCGAGAGTGCGTGATACCTTCTCCAGCCTGACATCTACTTTTTTAAACCCCTCTTTAGCCGAGTCTATTAAGAAAGGAACGCTGACGAATAGCATAGCAATAACAATACCAGCCGTGGAGTCGACAAAGTCAATCCCTATAAGATGAAAGGCTTTACCAGCCCAAAAATTACGGCCAAAGACGAAAAGCAAGGCAATGCCGGCCGCAGTGTGGGGAATTACAATGGGCACATCAATGAGCCCCTCAAGCAATTTCTTGCCCGGAAATTCAGTGCGGGCTAATAGGTAGGCTAGGGGAACACCAAGGACAAAGCCCACAATAGTAGCTATAATAGCGGCATACAGGCTAAGCCAGATAGCACCTCTAACCTGTGGGTCAAGCAGGGTATCAAGCAGTATATCTGGGTCAGAGGCAGCTATCATCTTAATCAGAGGCACAATGATAAACAGAAAAATAACCAACCCCAGTAGAATAAAGGTAAATGTCATCCTATTAGTGATAAACCATTTCTTGCTCAAAAGTTACCTCCTACTAATACTATTTAGGCATAAAAAAACACCTCGAAAGGAGGTGCCCTAAAATGGCCACATAAGTGCCGGTAAGCAAGCTCTCCTTTCCAAACACGGGAGGCACTACCGTTTCCAGCAACACCCTATCGGCCCATCTCCATAGGTTCACCTTTAGGAGAATAGGCTCGGAGAGATATATTTAATTCTTATCTGAACAGTACTATATCATGTCTGCTACATAACTGGCAAGCCTATTCTGCCTTGACGGTAACCAAAGCCCTCTGTTAGAATTTATGTCTTGGAGCCTAATTGAGCGGGCTTGGATAGCAGGGGTTTAAGTTCTTAGTTAAGGAGGCTAATTATGGCTGTTGACTATAAAAAGGAAGGTAGGATTGCTATCTTCACCATCAATCGGCCTGAGGCCTTTAATATGGTGAATGTACAGGTCTTCCAGGAGTTACATGATAGGATGGTAGAGTTCCGGGACGACCCTGAGCTATGGGTTGGCATCATCACTGGAGCTAGGACAAGGGCTTTTTCTGCTGGCGCCGATATAAAAGATATGCTACCCTTTGCCAGAGCGCATCGTGATAGCCCTGGGGCATTGCCACCTAGCATAATGCGTGGGTTAGATATGTGGAAGCCGCTTATTGCGGCGGTTAACGGGTTGGCACTGGGCGGCGGGCTAGAAATTGTTCTGGCTTGCGATATAAGGATAGCCTCAGAGAAGGCCCGCTTTGGCACACCGGAGGTAACGTTAGGTTTGGTACCTGGTTGGGGGGGCACCCAGAGGTTACCCCGGATGCTTCCCTGGTGTAAGGCAGCTGAGCTATTACTTATGGGAAGACCTATAGATGCCCAGGAGGCATATCGCATAGGGTTAGTAAACAAGGTTGTTCCGCAGGAGCAGGTTATGCCTATGGCTAAGGAGTGGGCTGAGGCTATCTGCCAGGCAGGGCCTCTAGCCGTTAGAGCGGCTAAAGAGGCTATGATTAGAGGGAGCAGCATGACCCTGGAAGATGGCTTACAGCTGGAAAGTTCATTGTTTAACTGTATTATGGACACCGAGGACTATGCTGAAGGAGTTGCGGCTTTCAACGAAAAGAGAAGACCTGTCTACAAAGCAAAATAAGCTAATTAATAGAGATTAGTAAAAAGGGAAGAGTAATATGGAAATCAAAAGGGTTGGAGTAGTTGGTTGTGGATTGATGGGCTCAGGTATCAGTCAGGTTTGTGCTCAGTCAGGCTACCAGGTAGTAGTCTCAGAAATAAACGATGAACTTTTGAATAAGGGGCTAGCTTCAATTAGCTTATTTTTAACCAGAAATGTAAAGAAGGGTAGGGTTTCTCAGGCGGAGAAAGAGGCTACGTTGGCTCGCATCAAAGGCACCACAAATATCAAGGACTTTGGTGATTGCGACCTAATAATAGAAGCCGCTATTGAGAATATGGAGGTGAAGAAGAAGATATTTGCTGAGCTAGATAAAATCTGCTCCAAGGATGCTATCCTAGCCACCAATACCTCATGCCTATCTATTATTGATATGGCTACAGTAACTGCTAGGCCGGAGAAGGTGCTGGGGATACACTTTTTTAATCCGGTGCCACTTATGAAGCTACTGGAGATAGTCAAGACTATTGCTACCAGTGATGAGACCCTTGAGGTTGGCAAGGAATTTGGCAAGTCCATAGGGAAGACCACTATTGTTGCTCCGGACACCCCGGGCTTTATTGTGAACCGCTTGCTGCTACCCTTTATGCTTGGTGCTTTTCGCATGTTGGAAACTGGTGGTGCCACCAAGGAAGACATTGATACTGGTGTGAGATTAGGCTTAGGTCACCCTATGGGGCCGTTAGCTCTAGCTGACCTTATTGGTATGGATACTATCTTATTTATAGCTAATGGTATATGTGAAGAACTTAAAGACCCGCTATATGCTCCCCCTATCATTTTAAAAAGGATGGTTGCTGCTGGTTGGCTTGGGCGTAAGATGGGAAAGGGATTCTACGCGTATGAGTAAGCAGCTGGTTTAAGATGAAGTTTGCCACTGCCGAGATATGTGATTACAAAGGGGGAATGCTTATATCTATTGGAGGAAGCAGTGAGAAGCCAAGAATTGGGGCTGGAGGTGCCAAGATGACATTCATACATCCCAAGGGAGCAAAGGTGTTAATGGAACTAGTGGAGCATTAAATGGTTGAAGATAATCAAATAAAGAGAAGACAATTAGCTGAACTGGAGGAACGCCGAGCCAAGGTAAAGGAGATGGGTGGGAGGGAGCGTGTGGAAAGGCAGAAAAAGCAAGGTAAGCTAACGGCACGAGAGCGAATAGACATGCTATTGGATAAGGGGACATTTCGCGAGATTGGAATGTTTGCTAAAAGCAGAAGCACAGCTTATAGAGAAGTCCAGGCAGACGGGGTGGTTGCTGGCTATGGAGAAATCGATGGAAGAAAGGTGTATATCTTCTCCCAGGACTTTACCAGTATGGGCGGTACCTTATCAGAAATTCACGGGAAGAAGATTTGCAGCATTCTGGATAGTGCAATGAGAGCCGGTTGTCCCATTATAGGGATAAACGATTCTGGGGGAGCCAGAATTCAGGATGGCGTGGATTCTCTATCTCTTTATGGAGGCATGTTTTTCAGAAATACAATGGCCTCAGGGGTAATCCCTCAGATATGCGCTATCCTGGGACCAACTGCCGGGGGAGCAGTATACTCTCCAGCATTGATGGACTTTGTATTTATGGTTCAGGGGATAAGCCATGCCTTCATCACTGGACCAAGGGTAGTTAAGGCGGTAATGGGACAAGAGGTTAGTGAAGAGGAGCTTGGTGGTGCTACTGTCGTGCAGAGAAAAGCCGGGGTTGTTTGCCGCTCTGAAAATAGTGAAGAGGAGTGTTTTCAAGCTATAAAGGAGCTATTAAGTTATCTGCCATCAAATAATAGGGAAAGCCCAAAAAGAGTTGATTGGGGAGATAGTCCAGACCGTATAGATTCATCTCTATTTGATATTGCTCCCGCCAAGCCAAGCCAGGCATACGATATGCATAAGATAATTGAGAGGGTATTTGACCAGAGGAAGGGTGGGAAGAAAAATTACTTTGAGCTATTCCCAATATTTGCTACCAACATAATCACCTGTTTTTCCAGGTTGAATGGATGGTCGGTAGGTATAATAGCCAATCAGCCGATGTCGAAGGCAGGATGTTTAGATATAGATGCCTGTGATAAAGCATCTAGGTTCATTAGATTTTGTGACGCTTTCAATATCCCCATTATCAATTTGGTTGATGTGCCTGGATACCTACCAGGGACAAACCAGGAGTGGGGGGGAATAATCAGGCATGGAGCCAAGATGCTTTATGCTTATTCAGAGGCAACCGTACCTAAACTAACCCTCACTATTAGAAAAGCGTATGGCGGCTCGTATCTTGGAATGTGTAGCAAGGATTTAGGAGCTGATGTCGTGTTCTGCTGGCCTAGCACTGAGCTGGCAGTAATGGGAGCCGAGGGAGCAGTCGCCATAATATTCAGGAAAGAGCTGGAGGAAGCCGAAAATCCAGAGGAATTACTAAAGCAGAAGATAAGAGAATATAGAGAGGAATTTGCCAATCCTTATAAGGCGGCCGCAAACTTGCATATTGATGATGTAATTGACCCGGCAGAAACAAGGCTTAGACTGATAGAAGCTTTGGAAGTGATAATAAACAAGGTAGAGCCTAGATTACAGAAGAAGCACGGCGTTATGCCTACGTAAATAAAATATAAATGAGGGGTAAAGAAAGGTGGGAGATACTTCAGGAGATGACGCGTAAAGTGGTAGCCATATACAGTAGGATTCTCAGAGGCTCTGATTACGGCAACTGCTCGGGGATGTAAGATTTCTTCTAAAGTATTAATCGGCATCTATCACAGCTATAATTATGAGGTAGGCAGTAATACTACTTCCCGCGCTTTTCATAGTCGGGGCACCAGGTAGCGTTGGGGCGTGCTGGGTTGTGACATGACCCACGCCAGTTCCACTTGCAGCTATCACACAGGAATATGTTCATCCCCAGTGCCTTCTTAATCCTGAGGATAATCTTGTGCTTCCACGGGGGTTTTGTCGGCTTCATTTTTAACCTAGACCAATTTGAGGTAAAATAACATTTTTAGTATATCAGGTTAGATGCTATCCAGCAAGAAATGTGATAAAATAAACTTAGGCTTTTCATAAAGATTTTTGGTAATAATCCAGTTATGTTGAAAGGATAGTTTGCTATGACCACTTCTCAAGTTGGGAAAGAGGAACAACTAAATTTGGAGTCGCTCACCTGGGGTAACCTAACCTGGGTTAACATTGAGGGTCCGACAGAACAGGAGACAGCATATCTGGCTCAAAACTACCACTTCCATCCCTTAGATTTAGACGACTGTCTCAGCCGAATACAGCGGCCCAAAATAGATGAATATAAGGACTATCTATTTTTAGTCTTCCACTTCCCTGTATTTAATAAAGAGGCACGGGTAACTACACCCAGTCAGCTATCTGTGTTTATTGGCGAAAACTACCTGATTACTCTGCATAAAGGGGAGCTTAAGCCATTGGTTAAACTGTTCAGGGAATGTCAGATTGATGAGGAATCGCAGCAAGAGTATTTCAGTCAAGGCTCTGGTTATCTCCTCTACCGTTTAGTTGATAGACTGGTTGACTACTGCCTGCCGATACTAAATAAGATTGGTGGTAGTATTGAGGATGTTGAAGACAGTATCTTCTCCGATAGGATGCGCGGCGCAGTAAAGGAAATCTCCGTACTCCGGCGTGATATTATCTCCTTTCGCCGCATTATCTGGCCGATGAGAGCCGTTATCGGCAGTTTAGAACCTAAGATTCGCCGCTTTACCACAATGGACATGGCAGTTTACTTCGGGGATATAGTTGACCATGTGGATAAGATTTGGGATGGCTTAGATGAATATAAAGAAGTAATTGAAGGGTTAAACGATACCCATGATTCCTTGGCAACTAATCGCACCAACGAGGTTATGCGAATACTGACTGTTATTGCTACCATCCTGCTGCCTATTACTGTAGTGGCAAGCATCTTCGGAATGAACATCCCGTTGGGGCCTTTTAGCGATTCTCCCTACTCTGCCCTCTATGTATCCCTTATCTGCCTAGTCATTATTGGTGGTATGCTCTACTTTTTCCGCCGCCAGCGCTGGATTTAATGAGGCTGTCTGAAAACTACACAAAAACATACCTTTGTCATTGCGAGCTCTTCGCTTCGTGCCATTCTGAGCCCTTCGCTTCGTGTCATTCTGAGGGAGCAAAGCGACCGAAGAATCTCGCTCAGGGTAAACTCCGCGAAGAATCTCATGGCGCTCAGGACGGGCTCCGCGTGGCAATCTCACTAAGCTCTTTCATCATTGCTTCGGGGTTTCACCCCTCGCAATGACAAAAGAGAAACATGTTAATTTCTGGACAGCCTCTAATAATGAATGGGCAATCTGGCTGGGCTGAAAGAGGGCGTATGATTCTAGTAGTATTAGCTACATTATTTGCTACTTGCCTAATTGTAGCCAACATCATAGCCGTGAAACTCGTTTCTATTGGTGGATGGGTTGTCCCAGCCGGGGTAATCGCTTATCCATTAACATTCTTATTTACCGATGTGATTGCCGAGCTTTATGGTAGAAAAATAGCTTCCAGGGTTGTTTGGGTAGGTTTTGGTGCCAGTATACTCATGGTCATACTGGTCTTTGGTGGTAGGTTACTACCACCAGCACCATTCTGGGAAGGTCAGTCAGCCTATGAGTCCATCTTGAGTATGGTACCCAGGATTACTCTGGCATCAATGATTGCTTACCTAATGAGTCAGCATCATGATGTCTTCGCCTTCCACTTTTGGCGTCAGAAGACGAAGGGTAGATTCTTGTGGCTATGCAATAATGCATCAACAATAGTATCACAGGCACTGGATACCGGTGTATTCATAACAATAGCTTTTTGGGGAACTGTGCCTACAGGAACTCTGACAAACATGTTACTTAGTCAATATATAATTAAGCTGGCTATAGCAGCGTGTGACACCCCTTTCTGTTATATGTTGGTTGGTTTATTAAGAAAGAGGGTTAAGCAGTCGCCGCCTATAGGCGCTCAAGCTTGGGTTTAGAAATTGCTGGCCTTAACCAGATACAGGTTAAATCTTCCTAGAAGGAGGGTTATCAAGAAGATAATGAATATAAAGTTTCTGGGAGCGCATAACTGCGAATCGCAAAATACAAAGTTCATCAGCCTGTTAATTGATGGTACCTTGGCTATAGATGCTGGTGGACTTACCTCCAGCTTATCCTTTGAGGCTCAACAAAAACTTAAGGCAATTCTGCTTACCCATCAACACTATGACCATATTAGAGATGTCCCGGCTATTGCCATGAATTTTTACCTCTGTGGTACCGCTATCAATATCTACTCTACGCAACCGGTATATAATGCTCTTACTACTTACCTCCTGGATGGTAAGCTTTATCCTAAATTTCTGGAACAGCCTCAGGGGGATCCAACAATTAAGTTTACCATAATAGAACCATACCAGATTGAACGAATTGAAGGTTATAATGTCTTGGCTGTCAAAGTAAATCATGCTGTTCCTACCGTTGGCTACCAGATTACCTCCCCCGATGGTAAGGTAGTATTCTATACCGGGGATACTGGTCCGGGCTTGGCTGACTGTTGGGAGCGTGTAGCACCCCAACTGCTCATTACCGAGGTTACGGCAACAAATAAGTATGAGGAATTTGCCAAAGAGTCAGGGCATCTTACTCCCAGCCTGCTCAAACAGGAGCTAACTAACTTTCGGGAGGTTAAGGGTTACCTACCCCAAGTAGTTGTGGTTCATATGAACCCTGACATGGAGAGGGAAATAGAGACTGAAATAGCAACTGTAGTCAAGGCATTGAATAGTTCAATCACCTTAGCCCGTGAGGGAATGCAACTTCACTTGTAAAAATAACCTGCTCATAAGTAGAGTAGTCGAGGGGAGTTTTAGAGGGGCATAGCCCCCCTAAAGAAATAATCTTCCCCTTCCCCTTGGCAAGGGGAAGGGGATAGGGTTACTAGATAAAAACCTAAAGGGGGTGAGGTTAATAAACGCTCCCAAATTTATAGTTGACAACAATGTGGGGAAGCTAGTCAAGTGGCTAAGGATAATGGGGTATGATACCCTGTTCTTTAACGGCAGTAATGACTCCCGTATGATTGCCACTGCTCTTGCCGAAGACAGGGTAATACTAACCAGAGACACTCAGATTATGAAAAGACGAGTGGTAGCCAGTGGGCAACTCAAGGTTATCCTTATCCAGAGTGATGAACCTGAGCTACAAATGCAACAGGTAATAGATACCCTAAACTTGGATTGCCAGTTTAGACCGTTCGCTATCTGTCTGGAGTGCAACCAACCCTTGCTGGAGAGGAGTAAACAGCAGGTGAAAGACCTGGTGCCACCTTATGTTTTCCAAACGCAAAGCCAGTATATGGAGTGTCCTGCCTGCCATCGAATCTACTGGAGAGGAACCCACTGGCAGGCAATGACCAGGAAACTAGAGCAATATATGAAAGGTTGACCCTAGTCTAGGTGATTGTTACACTCCGGCACGGGATATACCTTTGCCATAGGTTGTCTTAGGAAAAATAAAAGATGGAGGTGACAGGAACTAATTAAAAGGAGGAGAAATTTATGGAAAGTTGAGGAGATCAGCCCATTTTATATATTCAATTTACCACAATCTTAAATTTTGGAGGCTAGATTTGAACAAGCAGATTAAGATACCACTGATCATGGGGCATGAAATATCTGGTGAAAGTGAGGTTATGTGAGATGCACGAGGTAATCGAACGAATGGGTGAGGTGGGGGTAATTCCCGTCATTGCCATTAAGGACGCAGAGGACGCGGTTCCTCTGGCAAAAGCTCTGAATGCGGGTGATCTGCCTATTGCGGAAATCACCTTTCGTACTGAAGCAGCGGAAGAATCCGTCAAACGAATCGCCGCCGAGGTCCCGGCGGTGATGGTCGGTGCCGGCACGGTGCTGACCGTAGATCAGACCAAACGAGCTGTAGCTGCTGGAGCCAAATTTATAGTAGCGCCGGGTTTTAACGAGAAGGTAGTTGACTACTGCCTCCAGAACAATATTCCGGTGACCCCGGGCGTCAATACCGCCAGCGAAATTGAGAAGGCGCTGGAGAAAGGACTTGAAGTGCTCAAGTTCTTCCCCGCCGAGGCATCAGGCGGCTTGAAGACGATTAAAGCCCTCGCGGGGCCTTATACCACCGTCAAGTTCTATCCTATCGGCGGCATCAACCCCGGCAATGTTGCTGATTATCTTACCTATGACCGTATCTTCACCTGCGGCGGCAGTTGGATGGTCAAGTCTGACCTGATTGCCGCCAAGCGTTTCGACGAAATCACCAGGCTCTGTAAGGAAGCAATTAACCTGGTGCTTG
>JAUVZA010000021.1 GCA_030602805.1 Dehalococcoidia bacterium
GGCCGGTAAGTGAAAAGAGATTGTTTAGTAAAGGGATTAAAAGGGGCGAAGCCATGATAGGAAGATGTTCATATCATAATTCTTTTCCCTCTCCCATTATCAACGGGGGTCTGAAGGAGAGTTGAAGAGAGGTGAAGCCTCTCTTATATAATTAAATTCCCCTTCCCCTTGTTAAGGGGAAGGGGATAAAGGGGATGGAGTTAATAAAAATAAAGGGTGAGGGGTTGGTAAACAATCTATGGAAAATATCCTGAACCAAGCTAAAAAGGTAGCTGAGGAAGCCGAGGTCTTCACGATTTCCTCAGAGGAAACTCCAGTTCAATTTAAAGCTAACCGCCTGAAGCATATTCAAAGCAAGCGGAGTAGTAGCGTGGCTTTGCGTATTGTCAAACAAGGCAAGATTGGCTATGCCACCACTACAGAGCTAGGCGATAGCCAGAACCTGGTTAATAATGCCGTGGAAACAGCCCAGTTCGGCATGACAGCTAAGTTTGAGCTTCCCTCCTTGACCGCCTACCCCCAGGTTGAAGCCTACGACCCTGATGTAGAGTCGGTATCCTTAGAGAAAATGGTTGAGCTTGGTGAACAACTCATAACCACGGTTAGGGGTCATACCCCAGATATTCTATATGAGGCAGTAGTAACCAAGGGTGTAGTCTCAGTCAGTATTATAAATTCTCGTGGTGGGCAGGCGAACTACAGAAAAAGCATCTTCAGTCTGGGTATTGAAGGCACCCTAATCCGTGACACCGACATGCTCTTCGTCGGTGAAGGCGAAAGCTCTTGTCACCCTTTACTAGAACCCAAGGCTGTAGCTGAGCTAGTGCTCCAGCAGCTTGAGCTAGCCAAAAACCGAGCCTCAGCGCCAAGCCAGTCACTGCCGGTAGCCTTTACCCCTAACGGGGTAGCTAGCGCCTTAATCTCACCCTTGATGGCAGCTTTCAATGGCAAGACAGTCTTGGAAGGGGCTTCACCTATAGGCAATAGACTTGGCCAGCCGGTTTTTGATAAAAAGCTATGGCTATGGGATAACCCGACTATAGCCTACCGCCCGGGAAGCCGCCCCTGTGATGATGAGGGCATACCCAGTCAACGCACCCCTCTTATTGAACAGGGGACTGTAACCAACTTTCTCTACGACCTGCAAACCGCCGCCCTAGCCCATACCCAGAGCACCGGTAATGGCAGTAGAAGTCGTGGTGGATTACCCACTCCCTCACCCAGTGCCTTTATTATTGCCCCGGGCAAGACTAGCTTTAATGAAATGGTAAACGATATAAAAGAAGGGCTGGTTATCGAGCAATTAATGGGGGCTGGACAGGGCAACATTCTAGGTGGTGATTTCAGCGGTAATGTTTTACTTGGCTATAAGGTGGAAAGTGGTAAAATAGTAGGCAGGGTTAAAGATACCATGGTCTCAGGAAATATCTACCAGCTTCTTAAACAGATTACAGCTATTGGCAGTGAGACCAAATGGGTAGGTGGCTTTCTCAATACCCCACCCGTCTACTGCCCCAGCCTATCGGTAGCCAGCAAATAGTATTCTCCGTCATTGAGGTGATTATGAGGCTGAAATGAAAAACAAAATCAGATGGTATTCAATTCTGCTTGTTGGATTGGTTTTCATATTAGCTACCTTACTTCTGAGCTGCGGACCCGACCATGTTGATAATGCACAGGATTACCTAAAGAGAGCATTAAGAGCTACTGGAGACCTAAGGAACCAAGTTGAGTCGCATAAGGATTCCCATGAAGTCATGCAAACCATTGATTATGTCGAAAGGCTTATCGAGGATGCTTTGCAAGAACTTCATGATATGCGACCGAATTACTGAATATTCGCCATAGGGGAACTTCAATTCCTTCTGGTCAAAGATACTTGGTCTTAATAGGTTGGTGGAAGGTTAAGCCACTAGGCACAAATAGAGAGGCAAGGTTATTTAGGGGAGAAACACAAAGGAGAGTGCAAATGGTTGGCTGGGTGATAACGTGGGAATGGACGGGTGACCATGCTAAAGTCGAAAATAAAATTGCTGCGGTGTTAAGGTGGCGACTTTCGAGCAAAATTGTGCGTGGAATTGTAGAGGTACTTTATGCTAATAGCCAATATACCCCGAGTGAGTTTGTAAGATACTGTGTAGAAAAAAACGGAAAGAATAACCCTTATCCTGCACGTTTTGCTGACATAAATGGGGCGCCTTGGCAGGGTAGGATATACTGTGGCCATAATCCCCACTTATACGCTCGAATTGTTGATGGTCTACGTGTTTATAAAACAGAGGATGGCGAGTCGGCGATAATATGGAAAGAGCGTCCTATACCTAATCATCTTCAGGAAATTTTAAGGAATGGTCGTACAAAACCGGAATAGTAATTAAGGGGAGTTTTAGAGGGGTGAAGCCCCTATTTAATAAAAATACTAAATACTAAATACTAAATTCTAGACTTTAGGGATTTGAATTTTGAATTTGTTTGGGATTTAGAAATTAGAGTTTATAATTTCACGGATAAACCCCGTTAGGCTCTGCCCTTAAGGGCTTTAGCCCAGAGGGAACTCTAACGGGGTAAAGGGGATAGGGTTACCTATAACCAGCAACAAAGAGAGGTAGTAGAATGACAAACTTAGTTAAGATTTATGCCAAGCCAAAACTTAATTCACCAAATATGCTGGCTAGCTGGCCTGGCATCAGCAATGTATCAACAATAGCAGCCACATACCTGAAAAGGAAGCTAGACTTTAAGAAACTAGCCGAGGTTGAGGCTTCTCATTTCTTTGACCCCATCGGAGTAGTGGTTGAGAATAGCGTAGTAGAGGCACCACAGTTCCCACGAAGCCAGTTCTACTACTGGAAAAACAAAAGCGGGGGGAGTGATATAATATTATTCATCGGTGAAGACCAACCAGTCGCCAAGGGATATGAGCTGGCTAATTGCGTCCTTGATGTGGGATTAAGGTTCCAGGTTAAGAGAATATATACTTGCGCCGCAGCTCTGACTCGTATTCACCACACCGAGGAGCCCAAGGTCTGGGGAGTAGCCACCAGCCAGCCGGTGGCTGAGGATTTGAAAAGATATGATTTGGTACAGAGGGGGAATCTGCACATTGCCGGATTAAATGGATTACTGCTAGGCATAGCTAAAGAGAGGGATATTAATGGTGTCTGCCTATTGGGTGAAGTGCCTATGTATGCCACTCGAATACAGAATCCAATGGCTGCCCTGGCTATACTTAAGGTTCTGACTAAAATGCTAGATATTGAAATTGATACGGCTGAGCTAGCCCAGCTAGCTAGGGAGACAAAAGAGAAAATGAAGCAGGCAGCAGCGGCGGCTATGGGAGAGTATATAGACTACTTTACCGAGCCTATTTGGGAATACGGAAGAGAGGAGGAGGAAGAGGAATAAAACTCTGGAGCCCACTATGTTCTTGTCCATTGAGGAGACTATTGCTGACCTAGCTGACAGTGATAAACCACTGCTCAATTCAAGGCTAATTGACCTATCAAACCTAAATCCAGAAGAGATAAGAATTCTTGAACGGGCATGGGCAGCAATTGAGCTAAAACGACGGCAGCAGATTGTGTATCGGCTGGTTGAGCTTAGCGAGGATAACCTTGAGCTCAACTTTGATAGCATCTTCAAGAATTGCCTGGAAGACCGTGATGCTGAGGTGCGGAGCAAGGCTATTGAGGGTTTGTGGGAAAGTGAGGAGGCATCCCTGATTAATCCCCTAGTTAATCTACTAAAACAAGATAGCTCAGAGAAGGTGCAAGCAGCAGCAGCTACAGCACTGGGCAAGTTCGCCATGCTAGCCGAGCATAAAAAGCTGCGCTCCTGCTATACATCCAGGGTATATCAAGCTCTACTCACTACGATTAGTGATAAAACCAAGCCTGTAGAAGTTAGACGCTGTGCCCTGGAGGCGGCAGCCCCATTAAGCCTCCCACAGGTGAGAAAAGCCATCATAGAAGCCTATCAAGGTCATAATTCTAAACTTAGAATCAGCGCTATTTACGCTATGGGTAAGAGCTGCGACCATTCCTGGCTACCAATACTGTTAAAAGAGCTAGCTAATGCCGATGCCGAGATACGCTACGAAGCAGTCAGGGCATGCGGTGAACTGGGAGAGGAAAAAACTGCCCCCTATCTCACAGAGCTTATCAACGACTCTGACATTGATGTCCAGCTGGCGGCTATTCAAACACTAGGTAAGATAGGGGGCAGTGAGGCTAAGAAGTGCTTAGAACAATGCCAGAATAACCCCAGTGAGGCAATCCGCCAAATGGCGGAGCAAGCTCTACAGGAGCTAGAGGCATGGGAAGCCCCATTCTCTTTCAGCGCTTAAACCCTTGAGGCTAATATGATTATCGGCAGCAAGGTTATACTCCGTGACAAAAAATTAGCCGATGCCCTAAACGACCACACCTGGCGAAGTGACCCTGAGCTAGCTCAGCTTGATGCTGCCCCACTACTAACTACTACCTTCGCCCAGTATCTATCAGACTACACCAGCCAACTGCGCTACCTCCTTTCAACCAGACATCAGTTTGCTATAGACACCCTAGAAGGTAAGCACATTGGCAACTGCGTATATTATGGCATTAATGAGACTAAAGGTGAAGCCGAACTAGGCATTATGATTGGCGACCGTGGCTGCTGGGATAAGGGCTATGGTACTGATGCTGTAACCACGCTGGTCAGCTATATTTTCCACCAAACAAACCTCAAGCGAATCTACTTGAAGACTCTGGATTCAAACAGCCGGGCACAGAAGTGCTTCCAAAAATGCGGCTTCACCCCATATGGACACCTAGTCAAGGATGGATTTAGTTTCGTGCTTATGGAGACACACCGTAAACAGTGGGAAAAAGAGCAAACAAAAACTCAAGGCCGCCTTCTAAATGAAATGAAGGGTTCAAGACAACATCTATTTTAACTGCCCCACAAGTTCTATGCCCTATCAAAAGCCACTATCAAGCTCAAGTGGCTGAGCCCTACTATAAATGTGCTATTATACTAATACAATCTGATAGGAGATAAGGTTGAGCTTACATAAAGTAGAGCCAGCAGAGGCAAGTGATGACTTTGCTATCCAGACTTTCAACCTGACCAAGATATTCAACAGACTGGTGGCAGTAGATGGTATTGAGCTAAATATCAAAAAGGGAGAGCTATTTGCTCTCCTTGGTCCTAATGGAGCTGGTAAGACCACTGCCATAAATATGCTATGCTGCCTGCTTAAACCAACCGGCGGCACAGCTACCGTTATGGGCTACGATATTAACCGCCAGCCATTTAAGATTAAAGAACTTATTGGTGTCTCGCCCCAGGAAACGGTTATTTCTGAGCGCCTCAACTGCTGGGAAAATCTGTCCCTGATAGGTAAGATTCATGGCGTAAATGCCAGGGAGCTAAAAATCAGGTCGCAACAGCTACTGGAGACAATAGGTCTCACCGGCAGAGCTAAAGACCAAGTAAGAAAGTTCTCTGGCGGTATGAAGCGTAGGCTCAATGTAATGATGGCGCTGATTCACAACCCTGAAGTTCTATTCCTAGATGAACCCACCCTTGGTCTTGACCCTCAAGCCAGGAGAGCGATATGGGAATATATTGTCCGACTAAAAGGGGAAAAGACTATCCTGCTCACTACCCACTATATGGACGAGGCAGATTTCCTTGCCGATAGGATAGGTATTATGGATGAGGGCAAGATTGTCACCCTAGGTACCAGCACTGAACTCAAAACAAGCATGTTAGAAAAGCATACTATGATTATCTACGCCTGGAACCTTACCCAGAAGGTCATAAATGAAATGCGAAGCAGATACGCTGAGGTAGAGGTAACCAATGGTACTATGATAATTACTGATAAGCAGCTTGACTTCAAAGAAATCGTTGACCGCCTGCACTCATCTGGGGCTGTAATCCGCTCTGCCTATATCAAAGAGCCAACCCTAGATGATGTCTTCCTCCACATAACTGGAAAGGAATTAAGGGAATGAGATTTTTAGAACTAGCCAGTAGAAACCTTAAGGAGACCTATAGAGACCCGCTAGCACTGGGTTTCCTTCTGGGGTTCCCGCTGCTGTTTATGCTGCTTTTCGGGGCTATCTTTAGCGGCGATAGTATTCCAAACTACTCTATCGGCGTGATAGATGGCGACGGCACCCCACTGTCCCACAGTTTCATTGACGAAGTCCTGACCGAAGTGCCGACACTGGAAGTTGCTAACTATGATGACACTGCTACCGCCCGGAAAGACCTCAAGTTCGGTGACCTCAGGGCTTATATTGTTATTCCCCAGGGTTTTGGTGAGCAGGTATCCCAAAACTGGGAGGGTAAAGAAACCAATATCACCTTGGATATAACCTATGATGAAAGCGACATTATGACATCAGAACAAATTATTTCAATAATAAATACTGTCACTCGCTCATTTGCCCGTATTGAGATACCAGTAACCATTAATGCTAATCCTATCCATATAGAGACCGAGATAACCTTTATTGATTTCATGGGTCCAGGGATAATAGTCTTCGGTCTTTTGATATTGATACCGACCTCAGCCCGAATCATGGTCAGCGATAAAGAAAAGGGATTCCTGTCCCGCCTGCTAACCACCCCAGCCAGACCCCTGGACTTTATCTCTGGATACTCATTATGCCTTGTTGTCATCGCCATCATCCAGATAGTAATCTTTATAGCCGCCTCCTGGGGGTTCGGAATGGATATAGTGGGCAGCCTATGGCTGGCATTTCTCATCTTCCTCCTCACTGGCTTGTGCAGCATCGGCATAGGCATGGTTGTCGCCTCACTCTCCAAAAACGAAAACCAAGCTGAGCCACTTTGCTGGCTGTTTGCTATGCCGCTGGCGATGCTTTCCGGGTGCTGGTTCTCTATAGAAATGCTGCCCTCATACCTCAGAATTATAGCCTATGCCTTCCCTTACGCCCACACCATTGAGTCGGCAAGGGCTGTTCTCATTAGGGGAGTCGGTCTGGAGGCAATCAGCAGCGATTTCCTGTTCTTGATTGGCTGGGCAGTAGTCATCTTTGCCATCGGCATCATCCTATTCAGGAGGAGTATGAGGAGCTAAATTTTAGTTAAAAGGGGAAGGGGATAAACCCCGTTTGGAATTCTAACGGGATAAAGGGGACGGGGTTAATAAATCATAATTCTTGCCCTCTAGCTGATAGAATGACAATAGCTATACCTGATACTGTCTTCTCTGCCTTCTGATTCTCCACCCAGATATTACACTCTACGTAGTGCTCCCCATCTTCAACATACTTCTTGGTTACCTTTCCCTTGCAAGTAAGAGCCTCACCGGGAAAGTTCATTCCCCGATAACTACAAGTCAGTTTCCTAAGATTACCTTGCTCCCCTATCCAGTCGGTCATTAACTGACCCAAGAAGCCGCATACCAGTTGACCATGGACGATGACACCGGGTAGACCTTTGCTTTGAGCAAAATCCTTATCATAATGAATTGGGGTTGACCTGGTGCCTCACTGCGGTGAAAGCCAATAATACCCATTCTGGTAGTCAGGTACCGCCTTACCTTGCCTTTGCTATCCCCCTCAGCTAAAGCCACCACCCCTTGGTCTCGTTGCTCCAGGGCTGATAGGAAGAGTCCCTGAGCAGCTTCTTTTCCTGCCTTCCAACAAGTTTCCTCTAGCATATTTACATCCCAGCCGTCATCGGGTAAACTAATTCTTACCAGGTACTCCACCGGCATAGGCTCACTCCTCCTCAAGAACTGGGGCTCCGCTCACGAGTCTAATTTCTTTTCCCCCAAAACCTGAACACATCCCGAGTACACAATATTGACAAATAATCAATATTAGGTTATACTTAAACCTTAATAGAATAAAGTAAAGGCTGTGAACAAGACTAGTAGGCTTTAAGCGAGGCACAGAGAGTCGGGAAAGGTGTGAGCCGATGCTGGCGCAGAAGCTAAATGGACTTGGGAGCTGCAAACCAAAAGTTACCAAATTGGTAAATGAGTAGGCTTTGTCGCTAGGGAAGCGTTATTAAGTCCCAGGGTATCGGGGCAAGCATTTTTATATACTAGCTCTGTACCTGATAGAGGTGGTCATCTAATTCCAATAGGTAGAGATGACTAAGAAGGGTGGCACCGCGGAAGTGAGCCTCCCGCCCCTTTAAGGGATGGGAGGCTTTTTTATTAGGAGGTAAGAATATGTTTACTATGTCATGGCAGTGGCCCCTTCGGGGCCGAGAGATTAGGTCATATATAGCTCTCAAAGCAAAATTAAAAGGAGGACAAAGTGGAGAGAACAAAGTTTATTCTAGATGAAAAGGAGATGCCAACTCACTGGTATAACATTCTGCCCGATTTGCCGGAGCCACTACCACCCTTGCGTCATCCCGCCACCAAGGAACCCTGCCCCCTAGATATGCCCTTACCCCCTCCCCTCTTCTCTGATGCCGTCAACAGGCAGGAGTTCAGCACCGAGCGCTGGATTGAAATTCCAGAAGAGGTGCAAGCTGCTTACCGCACCTACAGACCGACAGTTTTGCATCGGGCGCACCGGCTGGAGAAGGCTCTGGATACGCCAGCCAAGATTTTCTATAAATACGAGGGAACCAGCCAAGCCGGCAGTCACAAGCCTAACACTGCGATTGCTCAAGCCTATTATGCCAAGAAGGAGGGGTTCAAGCGCATGGCTACCGAGACCGGCGCTGGACAGTGGGGCAGCGCCCTGGCTATGGGCTGCATATTCTTCGGCTTGGAATGCAAGGTCTATATGGTCAGGGTAAGCTACAACCAGAAGCCATATCGCCGCATCCTGATGGAGACCTGGGGAGCCAAGGTTGTACCTAGCCCCAGCCCGGATACTGATGTCGGACGCCGTCTTCTAGCTGAGAATCCTGACCATCCTGGAAGTTTGGGAATCGCTATCAGCGAAGCCTGTGAGGATGCCTTCGCTAACGATGATACCAAGTACTCCATAGGCAGTGTCGTCAACCATGTCCTGCTGCACCAGACTATCGTAGGGGAAGAGACAAGGAAACAAATGGGGATGGCAGATGCCTACCCCGATATTATCGTCGGCTGCATCGGTGGTGGTTCGAACTTCGCCGGGCAATTCCTGCCCTGGATTAGGGATAAAATTAGCGGAGCCAAACCAGACATGCGTATCATCTGTGTTGAGCCTAAAGCTGTCCCCAGCGTGACCAAGGGGCCCTATACCTGGGACTATGGGGATATAGCTGGGCTTGCCCCTATTGTTTTAATGAATACCCTGGGTCATACCTTTATTCCACCGCCAATCCATGCCGGAGGACTGCGCTATCACGGGATGGCGCCTATTATATGCCACCTCCATAAGCTGGGCTTAGTTGAAGCCAGGGCTGAATATCAGGTCCCGGTCTTTGAGGCTGGGGTAAAGTTTGCCCGGACCGAGGGCATTATTACCGCCCCAGAGCCAAACCATTGTATCAAGGTAGCTATTGACGAAGCCCTTGCCTGCCGGGAATCAGGTGAAGCAAAAACTATCCTGATAGCTCACAGCGGACACGGGCACTTCGACCTGGCTGCCTATGATGAGTACCTCTCGGGTAAGCTACAGGATTATGAGTATCCTGAGGAGAAGGTAAAGGAGGCATTAGCTCAACTGCCCAAGGTACCTACAACATAAATAGCCAGAGAAGGGGCTAGGGTCATACCTGGCCCCTTCCCCTTTTTTGCTTCTAATTTTGCCCGCATGCTATAATAAAATTGGCAATGAAAAGGGCAAATATAAAATATCTAGCAATCTCAGTTATCCTAATCTTAGTCCTTTCGCTGAGCAGTGGTTGTTTGCTGCCTAGTACAGAGACTTCACCGCCACTCAACTCATCATCCGCCAATAACACCAGCCCAATTGACCATGGCTGGACACTACCAACTGTAGAAAGTAATGCCCCAGTACTGCCTAGCATTGCCGATGTCGTGGCTAAGGTTAAACCATCGGTAGTAGCTATTAATACCGAAGTTATAACCTATGATTTTCTCAACCGACCATTTACCCAAGAGGGCGCTGGCTCAGGGTGGATTATTGACGAAACCGGGATTATTGTAACTAATAGCCATGTGGTTGAGGGGGCTGAGAGCGTTACGGTGACCCTCAGTGATGGACGGGTTTTTCCGGCAGAAATCATCGGGACTGACTCGCGCGACGACCTGGCTGCAATCAAGATTAATGCCGGAAAGCTACCCGCAGCCACAATTGGTGATGCCTCTAAGTTAAAGGTTGGGGACTGGCTAGTAGCTATTGGGAACCCGCTAGGGCTGGAGATAAGCGCCAAAGAGGGAATAGTCAGTCGTCTTGAAGTCACAGTCTCAGTGTCTTCAGGACAAACACTTTATGACCTCATTGAAACTAGTGCGGCTATTAACCCTGGTAATAGCGGTGGTCCACTAGTTAACATGGCCGGAGAAGTCATTGGTATTACCAGTATCAAAATTGCTACTGTTGGCGTAGAGGGTATGGGCTATGCCATAAGCATCAATACCGCATTACCGATTATTGAAGACCTGATCACAATGGGGTATGTAATTCGCCCCTGGCTGGGAGTGGTACTTTACACTGTTGATGAAGGGGTAGCTACCAGGTTTGGATTAGCGGTAAATCAAGGGACACTGGTCATTGAAGTAGCCCCGAACAGTCCCGCCGCTCAAGCCGGGCTTGAGCCGGGCGATGTCATCGTTGGCTTTGAGGACGAAGAAATAACCAACACCGACGACTTAATACAAGCGATACGCGCCACTCAAATTGGACAGGAGGTAGAAATAACCTACTGGCGGGATGATACTAAAAGCACTACTTATGCTACACTCATTGAGAGCCCACCACCCTAAGTTAGCCCAATCTTTTTACTCCCAATAATATGTCGTAGCCGCCCAATTTAAAGCTTTCGGTAAAAGCGCCCTCTCCAGGCAATCCTTCAATAAGCTGCCGGGATAGCGTTTCTTGCTTAATGTAGTCAGCAAAATCCTCCATTACCTTCCTCATATAAGCTTCACCCTGATAATAAGTAACAATATACTCAGCAATGTCAAATCCAGCCAAGCGGCGCATTATCTGCAACCGGTGCACTACCTCCCGTGCCAATCCCTCACTAGCTAGTTCAGGGGAAATCTCAGTAGGGATTGCCACTGCGCAATTTCCCTCCGAGCTAACCATATAACCCGGTTTATCCAGCTCGGCCACACTGTCAATGAACTCCAAATTTTTCACATTAAGTTCCTCCAAAATTTGAGGCTTTAGCCGCTCTAAACTTCTCCGTTCATTGCTGCTGGCCACACTAACCACAACGTGAGCTAAAGGCTGGCGCACTTTTATGCCGGCTTGGCTTCGAGCCGCCCTGCCCAGACTGGCTACCCTCATCACCAGACGGGTATCAGCCTCTAACTTCTTATCAATCTTAGTCACATCAGACACTGGAAAATCAGCCAGGTGCACACTATCTGGAGCCTCAGGAAATACCGAGCCGACCAAGTTTTGATATAGTTCTTCAGCTAGGAATGGAATAAACGGAGCCAGCAGCTTAGATAGTGTAACCAGACACTCATAAAGAGTAGCATACGCCGACAGTTTATCAGCATCATTCTCGCTCTTCCAAAACCGCCGACGGCTCCTACGCACATACCAGTTAGATAGGTCATTGACAAAGCTTTCTATCTTTCTCCCTGCCTCCGTGGGGTTATAACCGTCCAGGGCTGTATCAACATCTATTATGAGCTGATTAAGCTCCGAGATAATCCACTTATCAAGCTCCGATTGAAATGATAAGGTCGCTTCAGCGTCAGGGGTAAAGCGGTCTATATTAGCATAGGTAACAAAGAAGGAGTAGACATTCCACAGCGTGAGTAAGAAGCGGCGGGTTATCTCAGCCACCGATTTCTCCGAGAAACGACGCACATTACCTGGTGGCGAGGCGGTAAAACAATACCAGCGTAGAGCATCAGCACCATGCTTATTAATCACCGCCCACGGCTCAACCACGTTCCCCTTAGCCTTGCTCATCTTCTCCCCCTTGACATCAAGGATATGCCCCAGACAGATAACATTCTTAAAGCAGGGGTGATTAAATAGCAGGGTAGATATGGCATGCAAACTGTAAAACCAGCCACGAGTCTGGTCAACTGCCTCACAAATGTAATCGGCGGGAAATCGTCCGTCCTCAAGCAAGGTATCATTCTCAAATGGATAGTGCCACTGAGCTAGTGGCATGGCTCCTGAATCAAACCAGCAGTCAATTACCTCTGGCGCCCGCCTCATCTTTGCCCCGCACTCAGGGCAATCAAAGGTTAGCTCATCAACAAAGGGGCGATGCAAATCTAAGGGCTCTTTTAGTCCAGTAAACCCAGTCTTCCCCTTCAACTCTTCCACACTGCCAATACATTCATACCTGCCACATGATTCACAACGCCATATATTGAGCGGCGTCCCCCAATAGCGCTCCCGAGAAAACGCCCAGTCAACATTATTCTCCAGCCAATCACCAAACCGACCATACTTAATATGCTCCGGATACCAATTTATCTCATCATTTCCAGCAATAAGCCCTTCTTTAACCGCTGTCGTCTTAATATACCAGGTCTGCTTGGCATAGTAGAGGAGAGGCGTTTCACACCGCCAGCAGAAAGGATAGGTGTGACGAATCGTCTCACTGCGATAGAGCAGCCCCCTCGCCTTCAGGTCATCCAAAATAAGAGGGTCAGCATCTTTGACAAACTTACCCGAGAACGGATAGTTACCGGTAATAATACCCTGTAAATCTACCATGTGGACAAAGTCCAGTTCCTTACCTAACCCAGCCTCAAAGTCAACCTCTCCATAAGCTGGGGCAATGTGCACTATCCCCGTCCCCTCCTCCAGAGAGACAAAACCAGTATCAATTACGCTGTAGGTTAAGTCCCTCACCGGCTCCTGTAGTGGGAGTCCTGAGCTCATGTGCCTGCGTTCCACCCCATACCTATGTGGATTAAATAGCGGCTCATACTCAAGATATTCCAAGTCATCTCCCCACACCCTCTCCACCACCTTGTAGTTCTCAAGCCCTACCTGCTCAAGTAAGGCTGAAGCCAGAATGAGATATTCGTCATCTACTTCTACCACAGCATACTCAGCGTCAGCGGCAACCGCCAGAGCCGTATTACCCGGCAGTGTCCACGGCGTGGTCGTCCAAGCAAGTAAATAGGTCGGCTTATTTTTATCTAGCAAAAGCTCATTAAGTTTCTTTTGTTCAGGGGATTCCAGCGCCAATGATGGTAAAACCTTAAACTTTATGTAAACTGAGGGGTCTTCAACGTCATCCTGATAGCCGAGAGCTACCTCATGGGAGCTGAGGGAGGTGCCACAGCGTGGGCAATGAGGGGTAACCTTGTAGCCCTGATATACCAGCCCCTTATCCCACATCTGCTTTATTGCCCACCAGACGGTCTCGATATATTTGTTGTCCATAGTGATATAGGGATGCTTCAGGTCAACCCAGAAGGCGATGCGTTCGGTCATTGCCTCCCATTCCTTAAGGTAGCCAAAAACGCTCTCACGGCAGCGGGTGTTAAATCGGTCAACACCATATTCCTCAATCTGAGCCTTACCCGAAAAGCTAAGCCCCCTTTCCACCTCCAGTTCCACAGGTAACCCATGCGTATCCCAGCCGGCAATGCGGGGCGTATAATAGCCCTTCATCGCCTTATAGCGTGGTATAATGTCTTTAAAAACACGAGACAGCACATGATGTATACCCGGGCTGCCATTAGCCGTAGGTGGCCCCTCATATAATACGAAGCGAGGACTACCGCGGCGGGATTCTACACTCCGCTCAAAGACACTATTGTTCCTCCAAAAGTTGAGTATGTTCTCCTCAACCTGTGGAAAATTCACCTTACTACTTACCGAATGGAACATAACAAAAACCTCTCTATATAAAAATCCCGCCCTCTAGGGACGAGATTTAACACACCTCGGTATCACCCCATTTCCCACCACATTAGGCAGAGCCGCTTCCTTTGAGCCCCTGCCTACATGTCCTCGCTCCTGATAATGGCTGAAGATATCGCTCAAATCTAAATTAATAAACAATCTCTCAATTTGGACTTAATTCTAAAGCTATCTCGTAGCTAATGTGCTATTGCTCCTTGGGCAGGATAACTACCTTGCGAGCCTCACCCTCACCAATGCTCTGAGTGGTAACATCGGGGTGCTCAGCCAAAGCAAGGTGGATAATACGCCTCTCATAAGCCGACATAGGCTCTAGTGTAAATGGCGCTTGCTCTGCCTTCACCTGCTCCGCTATACGCCAGGCTAAAGCTTGCAATGCCTCATAACGGCGCTGCTTATACTCCTCCACATCTATAATTATAGGCACCCAAGCCTCGGTCTGATGACCGACAATAAGCCTAACAATATATTGTAGACAAGAAAGGGTCTGCCCACGCCGCCCAATCAAAATACCCAGGTCATCACCTTTTATATCAAAGGCAATGGGAGCAGTAGCTTCCCCCTCACCTTTGACAAAAGGCTTAGCCCCAGGCACAACAGAAGCAGCCACCCCCATCAAGGAAAGCAATGCCTCTAAGATACCCTTAGCTGCGTCAGCTATTGCGCTCTCATTTTCAGGTATGGGCACCACTGGCTCTACTCTAATCCTAGCCTCCTCAGCACCCAAGCCCAAGACACCGTGCTTACCTTCTTTTAGGACGGTGACCTTTACTTCTTCTCGGCTGACGCCTAATTTCCCTAAGGCGCGTTGGATAGCCTCCTCCACGGTCTTGCCGCTCATCTCCAGACTTTCCATAGCCTAAGCCTTCTCCCTGTGTAGAACTCGGTTCAACAACATCAGCACCAACATCAGCATACTCTGAAGGTCTTTCCTCTATCTGGGCAATGCGCTGCTTATATTTCTTATCCCTACCAGCTGGCTTCCCAGCCGTTGACTTAACCAAGCCCCCCCACCCAGTAACAAAATATTGCAGAACAATGCTAATAACATTGGAAGTTACCCAGTAGAGAGCCAGCCCACTAGGAAATTGTAAAGAAAGGAAGGTAAACATCAGTGGCATCATCCACAGCATCATACCGCTCATCGACCGCTGCTTGGGGTCAGTAGTAGCCGGCGTTACCATCTTCTGCTGCACCCACATTGTAACCCCAACCAGGATTGCTAGGAAAAAATTAGGTTCAGCTAGGTTCAACCAAAGGAACTTACTGCCCAAAGGCAGCATAGAATGCACTACCGGCCATGAATAAAGATAACCAGACAAGTTCAGTAAACCCTCAGGAGCTACAGCTAGAGCCATCATAATTGATTGGTAGAGGGCTATCCAGATGGGCATCTGGATTAGCATAGGTAGTAGACAACCGGCAGGACTTATCCCAGATTCCTTATACAACTGCATCTGCTCTTTAGCCAGTCTTTGCTTATCCTTAGCGTACTTTTGCCGAAGCTCGGTAAGCTTGGGCTGAAGTGATTGCATTGCCTTAGTAGAGCGGAGTTGCCTTGTAGTAAGGGGATACATACACCCACGAATAATAATGGTCAGCGCAATAATAGTCAGCCCAAAGTTACTGAACAGAATGCTACACAGCGCAATTAGACTATTTAATACCGGCTGAAAAATGATTGTATCCCAGGCTGCTCCCATATTAGATAAACCGCCTCACTTACTACTTAATGAGATATCCCACAGCTCCACTCCCGTCTGCGCATTCAGGGCATAAAGGGTATCGTCCTCTTGCGTGTGAACATAAACCACCCCGTTACTGGCGCCAAGAGGAGCATTTATCTTCTCTCCTAGGTTCTTTAGCTCTCTCTTCTGATTATTCTCTATAGAGTATACTTTACCTTCTTCTGAGGCGATAATAATTGAGCCATCAACTAAAACCGGCGATGAGCTAACTGGACTGCCCAGGTCAATAGCATCTATAAGCTCATGACCACTCTCAGCATCTAAAACATAAACTTTGCCGTCAAGAGAAGGGGCATAGACAGTATTATTATAAATTACCGGTTTCGCCCAGAACCACTTGCCAGCTTCAACTTCTGACTTCCATTTCAGACTGCCATCGGTAGCGTCTACCGCATATAGATACCTATCAAAGGAGCCAAAATAAACCGTGTTATTATAAACGAGGGGAGTAGTAGCAATCGCTCCTCCCACTTCAGCGGTCTCCCACTTTTTCTTACCAGTGGTAGCATCCAGGGCATAGAGTTTCTTATCAAAGGAACTAATGTATACTGTTCCATCATCAATCACCGGGGTCGACCAAATCTTGTCCCCGGCTGGAGAGGACTCCCACACCTTAACACCGGTATCAGCCTTCAGAGCATAGACTTTGCCATCAGAGCCGCCAAAATATACCTTACCCAAAGCTACCACCGGCCCACCAACAATAGGTTGAAGATTACCTTCAGGAGGATATACCCACCTCTTTTGCAACGAACTGGAATCAAAGGCATAAATTTTACCATTATAGCCACCAATGTAAACCAAATCCCCCGCTACTGCCGGAGTTCCATACATAGCCACCCCAGCCGATGAAGGCGCACAGCCAAAACCACCGGAGCTTGTTGTCGTTATCTGGTCTGACCATTGGCGAGTACCATCTGAGGTGCTAACCGCTACCAGCCTACCCTCTATAGAGCCCAAAAACAGAGTCCCATCAGCTACTACTCCCCCTGACCAACCGATAGGCTGTAAACCTCTAATACATCCTGAAATGGTTAGCCCACCCACCAGAAGTATAACCAGCAGGAGCAATATCTTGCTTAACAATATTTTATTATGCTTAACCCACACTTACTTACTCCAAAAATCTCAGGTATCAAGGCACAGGGTCATAACCACCCTCATGGAAAGGATGGCAGCGAGCTAGTCGCCTTATTCCCAACCATACCCCTTTAAAAAAACCAAGCCTGGCAATAGCTTCATAGGTATATTGAGAACAGGTTGGGATAAAGCGACATGATGGTAGCATAACCTGAGATAGGGTTAACTGATAAAATCTAATTAGTGCTAAGGCGAATCCCTTCATAATTCCTCACTAATAATTGAGCTCGGGATAACAAGCTCTCAACCGATTTCCTGAGTTCGGCATACTCAGTGGTAGCGGTGACAGGACGAGCAATAAATATAATATCCCATCCTGGCTCAAGTGGTGTTAGCCGTAAGATTTCACGGAGCAACCGCTTTACCCTATTTCTTGTCACCGCCTTACCTACCCGCTTACTAACCGAGAAGCCATACCTAGACAAGCTAAGCCCATTAGGTAGCGCCTTCATTACCATTAAACTACTTACCCACGACCTACCTTCTTTATAAACTAATGCGTATTGTTCCGACTTAGTAAGGTATTCTTCTCCCTTCATTATTCCCGCTCTTAACTAGTTTACTAACAAAAGAGGTCATTTATCAAGGGGATTATATCGATATGCAACAGAACCAAGGAATAGGGTTAAAAGCAATCTCATTAAAGGGGCTGCTCCCTGCATCATACCACAGTCAATTTCTTACGACCTTTGAGTCGTCTTGCTTTTAACACAGCTCGCCCACCCCGAGTGCTCATTCTCTTTAGAAAGCCATGCTCACGCTTCCTTGGAATCCTCTTTGGTTGATAAGTCCTTTTCGGCACTCCAACTCCTTAACAGATTGAAGTAATTATACTTCCATCACCCCTCAACAACCAATCCGCGAGGTTATTTATCATAGGAAGGTTGAAGAGGCAAAGCCCCTTCCAGAACTATTCTCCTCCCTTGAAAGGGAGGTCGCTGACTCAACTCGGAGAAGGAACTAAGAAGACAAGTTGATAAGCAACTCAACTTATCCAACTAATCACCTGTGCCCAAATCCCCCATCTTGCGGATATGAGCTGGTGTATATGGCAGTAAGGCTAAGTGGCGCGCCCTCTTTATTGCCACAGCCACGGTGCGCTGATGTTTAGCACAAGTACCAGTTCTACGGCGAGGAGCAATCTTCCCTCCACCCGATATGTAGCGGCGCAATTTAGAAGGGTCTTTATAGTCTATCGTTTCAACCTTATCAGCGCAGAAGGAACAAAACCTACGTTTAGGTACATATTTTGCCCCACCCCAACTTCTAGTCCTCGGTTTACTAGGTTTTTGTCTAGCCACTGGTTATAAGTTCCCTACTTCCTATCAAGCCTATTAAATCCTAACTACCACCTAAAATGGAATATCCTCCGGCTCCAGTTCTCCAACCTCAGCCTCCTCAACCTTCTCCTCAGGAAGAGGGGCTGCCGCTTGCCGGTCAAGGAATGTTACCCTGTTGGCTATTATTTCGGTTCGATAATGCTTTTGCCCATCCTGGCTCTCCCAGGTCCGGGTGCGTAGTCTACCCTCAGCGTAGACAAGCCGACCTTTGGTCAGAAACTGATTGCATTGCTCAGCTAGCTTATTCCAGGCGACCACAGTAAACCACTCTGTCTCTTGCTTACGCTCACCCTCAGCAGTAGTATATACCCGATTAGTGGCAATACGAAACGAGGTGACCGGATTGCCATTCGGGGTAAAGCGCATTTCAGGTTCACTCCCAAGATTACCAATAATCATTACTTTATTTAAGCTTGCCATTATCCTAAGTCTCCTTTTACCCGCCCTAACTCCGGTGAGAAATAGGCATTCCTCGCCATTAACTATTTAATTTTACTAACAGATGCCGCAGAACTTCCTCAGAAATTTGCAGGTTCACTTCGAGCTCCTTGCTTAATGCCGGCTTCAATCTAAAACGAGTCAACACATAACTACCCTCCATAAAATGTTCTATAGGATAGGCTAGTCTCCTTTTACCCCATCGTTCTACATTGGAAACAATACCACCCTTTTCTGTAATAAACTGACTTACATTATCTATTGTAGCATCAAATTTCTCTTCCACAACCTCCGGACTAATAATCAGTACCAGTTCATAATCACGCAGCTGCTTATCTTCTACCTTCAATACTTTCTTAGATATCCTTTTAGGTACCAATTTCCCCCCTCAAAAAAACTTTAACACATTATACCATACCACACAACAAGAAATACAAACAACCACAACACTAACTAGCTTGACACGACATATTGTCCTTGATAGACTTAGCTAAATAAAAGATTTGATTACTAACTCCTAAAAACCTTACCCAAACAGAATGGCCCCGTGGTGTAGTGGACAAACATGCCACCCTGTCACGGTGGAGATCAGGGGTTCGAATCCCCTCGGGGTCGGATGTGCAATACGCCCTGTGACAGTCCCTCATCCTGAAGGTCAAAGAAGGGCTTAAATTCGGGTCTTGGTGTAACTGCCAAGACCTTCTTATCTTTAATCCAAGCAATATCAAACAGCTGTCTGGCTAAGCGATTCCGCTGTTGCTCGTCTGACTGTTTCCAGGCCAGCGAGACATCCTTCAGGAACGAGGCTAGCCTTCCGAGACTCTTACCTTGGTCCTTAGCTGGTGCAAGCGATTGAAGCTGTATCTGAATCGTGTTATAGTCTGCCCAGTATTCTTCCTTGGATTTGTGCCCCCACTCGTACAGTTCCTTCATTCTCTGTAGGCGCCTTTCGAGCGCTGCCCTCTGCTTCGTGACATCATCATAAGCTGACTGTAACTTACGATGTGGTAGAATATATACCCTTAATCATTTATAATAAAGCATATATTTATAATAAAAGGGAGGTTATGGATGACCACGAAGGAGAAATTTACTGTATCAGGAAGCCAGTTGGTTGACAAAGTTAAGCAGCTTATCCATGAGGGCAACATTAGAAAGGTGCGCATCATTCATAAGGAGAAAACTGTATTTGAGATTCCACTGACCGTGGGCGCCCCAGCAACGGTAGCAGTGATTCTAGTGGCTCCAGTGCTAGCTGCCCTGGGCGCTTTTGCGGCGCTGGTAACCGAATGCACTATTGAGGTTGAGAAGATAGAAAAGCCGTAACTTAGAGAAAGCCCACTCAGCAATTTTTAACCGCACATTAAGGAGATGAGTGGATGAGCCTGAAAAACTTTATGGTGTTAGCGCTCTCGGTATCACTGGCTATTGGAGTTGCTCTGGCAGGTGGTTGCGTTCGTGATGAAACTGCCACTATTGAAGATATCACTCCTCAAGAAGCGTTTACCTTAATACAAAACAACCAGAATAATCCAGATTTCGTAATTATTGACGTGCGAACACCGGCAGAGTTTGCCGAAGAACACATAAAAAATGCCACCAATATAGACTTCTATTCTGAAGCTTTCCGGGATATGCTTAACAATTTAGATAAGAATAAAACCTACCTCATTTATTGCCGAAGCGGAGGTCGCAGCGGAAGTGCCTTAAATATAATGGCAGAGCTCAATTTTGAGGAGGTCTACAACATTTTGGGCGGGATTAATCAATGGAAGACAGAGGAACTACCAACGACAAAGTGATACCTCTTACTTAAAACCTATACAGAAAGCCCCCCTCAGTGATTTTTAACCTATCTACTATCCCCACCACTCTGCTATAATGAGGGTATGAAAAAGCCACTTTTGGTGCTGTTTGATGGCAATGCTTTAGTCCACCGCGCCTTCCACGCCCTACCCCCACTGACGGTGAGCAAGACCGGTGAGGTGGTAGGTGCCATTTATGGCTTTGCCCTCATATTACTGAAGGCAATAAATGAGCTGAAACCTACCCACTATGCTATTGCCTTTGACAAGAAAGGTCCTACCTTCAGGCACCAAATGTTTGACCAGTATAAGGCACAGCGCCCCCCAACTCCTGATGAGCTGGTCAATCAATTGGGGCGGGTAAGACAATTAGTTGAGACCTTCCATATCCCTATCTTCGAGCTTGATGGCTATGAGGCAGACGATGTCTTAGGCAGCCTCAGCCAACAAGCCAGCCACCAGGACATTGATACTGTCATTGTTACCGGTGATGCCGATGCCATGCAACTGGTATCGCCCAGGGTAAAGGTGCTTACCCCAAGGCGAGCCTTTGGCGATACCATGCTCTACGACGAAACTGCTGTAAGCCAGAAATACGGCATCAAACCTGAGCAGATTGCTGATTTCAAAGCACTAAAGGGCGACCCCTCAGATAATATCCCCGGTGTCCCTGGCATCGGCGAAAAAACAGCCGTCAGGCTCATCCAGCAATTTGGCACTATAGACCAAATCTATATCAATATAGACGAGGTGACGCCACCCAAGCTCCAGGCTCTATTACGACAAAATGAAGCCATTGCCCGCCTGAGCAAGGAGCTAGCTACCATCGTTACCCAGACACCGGTTACCCTTAACCTTGATGACTGCCAGATTAGCCATTATGACCGTAATCAGGCAACCGAGCTTTTCCGCGAACTTGAGTTTTTTAGCCTATTACCTAAACTGCCTGAAGTGGAAGAGGTAGCCCCCGAAACCACCACTCCGGTTAAAACTAAGCCACCACCTCAGGAAGATTATCACATTGTAAATACCACCCCAGCCCTTGATGAGCTCCTAAATCGTCTGTCAGCAGCTAAGTCCTTCGCCTTTGACCTAGAGACAACAAGCCTAAAGGCTATGTCGGCTGAGATGGTAGGTATATCTCTATCCCCAGTTCCAGGCGAGGCATACTACATCCCTGTCGGCCATGTCGGCTGGGGGCAGGTAGAGCAATTACCACTCAAGCAGGTCATTGACCGGCTTAAGCCCCCCCTGGAAGACGCCACCCTAGCCAAGCTCGCCCACAACGGCAAGTATGATATGACGGTGCTGGCTGAATACGGGGTAACCGTCAACAATCTGGCTTTTGATACTATGGTCGCTGCCTACCTTCTCGGTGAGAAATCCTTAGGACTAAAAGCCCTCGCCTTTAGTAAGCTAGGCATCGAAATGACACCTATCACCGCTCTTATTGGCTCAGGAGCCAAGCAGATTTCTATGTCTCTGGTAGAGATAGGCCGGGCTGCCGATTACTCCTGCGCTGATGCCGACATTACGGGACAACTAACCGAATTATTAAAGGCAGAACTACACCAACAGGGGCTCTGGCAGCTATTCTCTGAGGTTGAGATGCCATTGGTGCCAGTGCTTATCCGTATGGAAAGAAATGGGGTAGCCCTGGATACAGACTTACTGAGGCAAATGTCACACCGCCTCGGCGAGCAGCTACTAAAGCTGGAGGCTGAGATATATAACAATGTCGGTCACCGCTTCAATATAAACTCGCCTCAGCAACTAAGCTCCGTCCTGTTCCAAGAATTAAAATTGCCTTCAGCCCGCAAAACCAAGAGCGGCTATTCTACCGGAGCCTCAGTGCTGGAGGAGCTCCGTGGGGTTCATCCCATAATAGAATTCATTCTGGAGTACCGCCAGTTAGCCAAGCTCAAGTCAACCTACATTGATGCTCTGCCCAGCTTAATAAACCCCAAAACAGGCAGGGTGCATACCAGCTTTAATCAGACAAGGACGGCTACCGGTCGGCTATCCTCAAGTGAGCCTAACCTGCAAAATATCCCTGTCCGCGGTGAGTTAGGCAAAGAGTTCAGACAAGCCTTTATTGCCCCACTTGGCTCCTACCTCATGG
>JAUVZA010000084.1 GCA_030602805.1 Dehalococcoidia bacterium
ATCATCGTTATGCCAGGCGGCTGGGGTGATACCTTGCCCGAATGGATCAAGTCAACCATCACCCTGGAGCGGCTGGTCGAGAACATGAAGGCACTTAAGGGAGAAGAGCCTACCGGTACCGATGCCGAGGCGTGTGCTTACCTCTACACCGCCTCGCTTACCAATCCGATGGGTAGCGACTGGACGCAAATCTACCTCTACATCGCTACCAAGGTCTATGAGAAGTGGCGCACTAAGGAGTCAGGGGTTACAATGCCGGAAGATATCCGGGTGGAGACACTAAGCGACGACCAGATGCGGGATCTCAACCGTCTCAAAGCCTGGATATACGACCGGCGCATCAAGGTAAGGCTAGAACGTGATAGAGCCGAGCGGCGCCAGGCCAAAGAGGAGGAGTCGCAGCGCAAGAAGGCAGAGAAGCCGACACTGTTTGACTTCTAATCATATACTAACAGTAATATACTAAGGGGTCGGGGGTTCAAATCCCCGGCTCCCCTTTTTTGTCTTTTTAATTCCATAAATTCTTGAAGGGGCTTAGCCCCTTCAAAGAGGGTCGCCGCCCCTCTTAAGAGTCTGTCGTTCGTCAGAATCCGCTTCAGAAAGTACCCACTTCGTCATAATGTGCAGCGCAAGCTGGGGAAAGAGCATAACCGCATATTAATGGAGCTTGACAAAACTAATTTAGCAGTCTAGAGTGATGATAGTAAGTTTGTGCCATAGCGCTACCTGCTAGCGACGCTCAAGGGAGAAGGTAGATCGACAGGTAAAGCCTGACATCTTTGACTAGCGTGAGTATACATACCATAATGGACGAAACTAGCTCCCCATCATAGCTCTAGCAAAGGAGGGGTATGAATTCATCGAATCGCCAGCAGACTGTTCAAGATATAGTGACCCAAATTGGCAAGAATGGAAACAGTGTCTATGTACTATTCTCTGGGGGAAAAGACAGTCTCGCTGCACTTAGTTTGGTAGGGGCAGCCTGTAAGTCCTTGGATAAGAAGGTGGTGGCCGTTCACGCGGATACTACTGTGGGTATTCCCGACAATCTAGAATACGTAATAGAAGCATGCCGACAGCTGGGGGTCGAGCTGGCGATTGTCAGGCCTAAAAGGGATTACTTTGAATTAGCGAAGCACAAAGGCTTACCAAGGTTTGGTGCAAGATGGTGCTGCGGGGAACTTAAGGTAAAGCCTCTTTCTGCTTACTTTTCCTCCCAACCGAGCGACAGAATAGTCTTTGACGGCATTAGGTCGGAGGAGTCCAAGATTCGAGAAGCAATGCCGATATTGTCCTGGCATAAGTACTTCTCCTGTTACGTGTATCATCCGATAAAGGATTGGACCATTGAGCAGCTATATACATATTTAGCAGATCAGAACTTATCTATTAATCCACTGTATGCCAAGGGCTTTAAAAGAGCTTCTGAATGCTGGTGTGGTGTGTTCAAGGGGGTCAATGAATTCAAAATACTCAAGGATTCTTATCCAGAGTTCTTCAATAAATTGGTAGACCTAGAGGCATCTATGCGAAACGGTAGTAGTTACCTTTTCAAAGGTGGTAAGAAAATATACTTGAAGGATTTGCTTGGGAGTAGCGGGTATGACAAGTAAGGTGCTTCTGCCGCAATCTGACCATGGGGAGGCCTTAGCTGACTTGCTTACTTGCAATATTTCCCGAGTGCAAATACTTTGCCACCACGTTTACGATATTCAAGTGTATGAAGATTTTCGGCTTAGTAGGTTGTTGAATAGTCTTCTTGCGGATAAACGAACAGTTCTTATCGTTGTGGGTGAGGACCCAACAACAATTATAGACCCCAGAAAACGACTGCGGGTACTGGACTTCTTCAAAGACCTAATGGAAAGGGACGCATTGGTCTATGTATTAAACCACCGTCTCCACGCTAAGCTCATTCGGTGTGAACAGAGCAAGGGAAGCAGGATAATCATTTCGAGTGCTAACCTGAGTGATACAGCATATAAGGAGAATCTTGAGGTGGGAGTTCTCATTGATGATGATGTGGAAGCTGACAACAAGGTTAAGCAGTTCATTCACAATGTTATGAGTCGCAGGCCCGCACCTCTGGAAGGAGTAATTGAAGACTATGAGCGAAATAGTTAATTGGTATGAAAAATATGGCTTTGAAGCCGACCCCTATACAATTGTCGATCCATTCCAAGTCGATGAAAGTCTTTTAGAGTGGAATAGGGATGATCTCAGTAGCACTCACGAGATCTATGAAACCTTTGTGAAACAAGCAATTTCGGGTTACCGGGTGGGATTAGCTGTTTACGGAGCAATTGGAAGCGGGAAGACATGGTTACTAAAAATAATTGAAAAGGAATTTAAGAGTAAGATTGGTGACACCCCTTTCCTTTATATTAGGACCTACGTCCCCAAAAGTGAGCCTATGTTTTCAGTCATCTACGGTCTCTTCATTGATGCTATTATTGAAAAACAAGATATGCTTCTCAAAGGTTTAACTGCTTCTCTCAGCAAGAAGATGGGACAAACAACCGAAGAGATAATGAAGCTTAAGAAAATGGTGAGGGAAGAGGGGTGGAAAAACATGATGCAAGAAATTATACCGAATAGAAACCTAGCTAACTGCCTTTGGCATATCGCGTACAATGAGCATAATAGAGTGCAATGCATTGACTGGCTAAAGGGAGAAAAACTGCCTACAAAGGATTTGAACGGTCTGGGATTATCTTTCAGTCTGGATAGAGATTTTCGAAGAGTAGGCATACTTAAAGATCTTATTAACTTGAGTTTACACGCCTTTTCTTTAGTTGTTTTTGTAGTGGATGAGATGGAAAATGCCCGGCCTGTCACAGCTGGCATCATAGGAGATAGTCTTCGTGATCTCCTCGATTCATTCTCAGGACGTTTTAGCGTTATCTGTAGTTATACAGCTCAGCGAGCCGATGAGCTTATAGATCGGGGTTATGGGACTTGGTTGCATTCTAGGTTAGAATATTATGCTGAGCTTCAAGCATTATCTCTTGATACTGTAGGTCCATGGTTGAGTAAACATAACAAACTGTACCGAAAAGCGGAATGGCCAGGAGGTAATCAGTTGCTTCCTTTTACGGAAGAAAGCATACAACATTTATTAAGAATTATGAAGGTGGAAGCAAGGTACCCAAGACACATATTTGTGAACTGTCACCATTTGTTTCAGGCAGCAAATGAAGCCAACAAAGAAACAATTGAATCAGACTTCGTTGATGCAAACCGCGACAAGCTAAATGAGTTGCCTTCTCAGGCCTCACTTATTTGAGCAATCTTGCCGTCGCGACCGGCGCTCACGGACCTTATAATTTTTTTCTCCAAAAATTCATCAAGCAGGGAACGGAAATCCGTGTCATTCAGTACGAGATGGTATTCCCATATAGCTTTTACCCACATGTAGTGCCAGATAGCCCTGGCATCTGATAAGTGTAGCTCTTTCGTTTCAAACAGTTTATAGGCTTCCATAAAGAGTGCGGTAAGTTGGTTCTTAGACACTTCAGTATGGATGAAAGCGGACCCAAAGAAGTCTGGATTGTTTTCGATGTACGCTACGGCAGCGTCACAAACTACCTGGGGATCTATTGGGTGCAGAGTAAAATAAGATAATAAATTGTGCCCCACTTGCGTAAGAGAAAAACCACGTATTAAACTGATTTGTTGTAACCATTTAGCCATGCAGTCGAACTTGGTCTGGAGGCTTATTACCAAACGTCCCGTCCTTTCATTGACCTCTAAAGCACGCTTAATGGTGGGTCTGGGCCATATTTGATAAGGAAGGCTGTAAAGTCTCTTAAAATACTCAGTCGCAACTTGGCTTTTATTATCGGTGTGAGGTGCTTCCAGAGTGGCTAAAAGAGTCAGTAGCTGCATCTGGGCGGTTGTAAACAGTCTTAAATAAAAGAATGTCTTCTCATAAGGCGTTAACTGTTCATTTTCAGTATTCCTTGCAAGAGCAACTAGAGCCTTACCTTCGCCAGTAAGTATATAATCCTCCTCGGGAGGGGCAAGGATCCCTAACTTACTCATTAAACGGATGTACCTGGCTATCACAGCTCTATTGGTTAGGTGCGTATGGCCTTTTATAATACTGACAATCTGCGTACTTCCTACGGCTCTGTTTCTATATAGAAGTCCGCAAATACGACTCATGAGTTCCAGACTCCATTCCGATGACGTGAAATCAGTTAGACCTGTATTGTGTGTCGATGTCATATTGCAGGGAACCTTTTTGTTGATAATAACATATTACTATCATACCCTTTTCATAAGATAAATAAAACAAGTAACATCGTTGTAAAAAGGGGAGCCAGACTAGAAACAGGGTTATGCTTGCTTCTAACTGATATAACTGATAAGATTAGGGTCTCCAGTTCGAATCCAGAATCGCTTACTTCGGCAGTCAAACTGAACCGGTCTCTTATCCAACATTTAGCCAAGTTGTTTATCAACCTCACGCCCTCAGTCCCCCTCTCCTTTGAAGGAGAGGGGGGTTTTTACTGGCTCGGTAAAAATCTACCTTTTCCCCTCGGAGAGTTCCTGTCAGCTTTGACGGCCCAAGGTATAATATGTCTCGGAAGCCTGGGAAGGGGGCTTAATTTTGATTACAGAGCCTCATTTTTCAGGCGTGGAATGCAAAAAGCAGGTTCGGGGAATTCTTGTCGTTAAAAGAACAAAAAACCACCCAATCTGTACTCTAGGTCTTCATGCCGGTCTCAAGAAATATTATCAGTGCCTCAATTACATTGATGATCAGGGTTTTAGATGCCTTGGGCAGCTTGTCCACCCGGGAGAAGTGAAACCTCAGCTGCGGATCACTGATCGCAGTGGCAGTGCCATAGTCCATGTCTTCCAGCAAACCGGCCAGCTGCCACAGGTATTCCCGCTTCACACCAAGGTAGTCTGCCAGCTTATTCAAGGTGAATACTGTCGGCTGGTATTTTCTCTTAAGGATATGGTGAACGGTTCCTGGGCTGAGACCTGATTTTACAGAAAGACCTCGTAAAGTTACCCTTCGCTCCCTGCACTGTTCGCGCAGGAAATCTTCTAGCTCTTTTTGGGCCAAGTTAAACTCCTCATTTCTATTGTAGGTTATAACCTAGCTCTAGTATATGATTTACATCATATTGGCACCTACAAAATCACAGCCAATCCACTCTCTGTTCACTGCTTTAGCCATTTTAGCAAATGACTCTCGCAACTGTCTCGTCATTTTGACCCATTTCCGTGGCTTATAGTAGACAAGTGTGTATAACATAGTCCATAGTTGGCAGGCATGGTTATTGCGGTATCCTGAAGTAGCGAGATGGGTGAGCATAATGCAGGAGACAGCGTTACAATAGAGGATAGGCGTCCACGATATTGTGGTGGGTAGTAGATAAAATCACCCGTTTGAGCGATACCCATTTCCTCCTGCGGGGGCTAAGCTAGTTATAGCGGGCTTAGCCACAGGCTAAATCTCAACCGCAGGGGAGGTGATTAAGAGAGATGAAACCGATAAAAGCCATTTTAAGCGGAAAGGGGTTACCAAGAAGAGGAGAAAAGGGCTTTACCCTGGTTGAGCTACTGATTGTGCTCGCCATCCTTGCCGTGTTAGCTGCGGTGGTTATCCCCAATGTCACCGGTATGTTCGGCCGCGGCGCTGAGGAGGCATTCAACACCGACGAAGAGACCATCCAGATGGCGGCGGCTACCTTCTACTTCGACATTCACAAATA
>JAUVZA010000063.1 GCA_030602805.1 Dehalococcoidia bacterium
GGGCAATTACTCGATTTGAATCAGGGTAAGGTTATAGCTGAAAGTATTGATTATAACGGACAAATAAGCTACGGAGCGGATGTTATCACTCGTATCGCCTACTGCCAGAAACGAGGCGGCCTTAAAAAGTTACAGCAGGCAGTTACGGCTACCATCAATGGGGTTATAAGGGAACTGAAAGCCCAGAGCCAGATTGACACAAAGCATATTGGGCATATAATATTAGCTGGAAACACAACAATGACTCAAATCCTCCTCGGGCTGGACCCTAAATATATAAGATTAGCTCCCTACACCCCGGTAGCCAATTTTTTCCCTCCCGTACGAGCAAATTCTCTGGGCATCAAGGTTGGAAAGCAGGTTTACCTTTTCACTTTTCCCTCAGTAGCCAGCTATGTCGGTGGCGATATTGTTTCGGGGATTGTAGGCGCCGGGGTATACCAGAGGAAAAATTTGACGTTCTATATGGATGTAGGGACAAATGGCGAGATAGTGATTGGGAACTCAGATTGGATGGTAACTGCCTCTTGCTCGGCTGGTCCTGCCTTTGAAGGGGGTGGGATAAGGCATGGTATAGTAGCCAGTGAAGGAGCTATTGAAGGCTTTGACATCAATCCATCAAATTTTGAGCCAGTGATTAGTACTATCGGTGAGACAAAACCGAAAGGAATCTGCGGCTCAGGACTAATAAACATTGTCGCTGGGCTACTTGAAGCCGGGGTTATCAGTCAAAATGGGAAATTCAACACTGGCCTCCCCACAAAGAGAATCAGAAAGGGCACAGAGGGCTATGAGTATGTCCTATCGTGGGCACAAGAAACTCAAATTGGCAAAGACATTGTTATCACCGAGGTGGATATTGATAATCTCATTCGAGCCAAGGCAGCCATTTATGCTGGGTGCCAGACATTGGTCAAAAGTGTCGGGCTTACCTGCCCTAGTTTAGAGCAGGTAATTATTGCTGGTGCCTTCGGTAGTAATATTGATATCGAAAAGGCTATCACTATCGGACTTCTGCCTGACCTGCCTGTGGATAGATTTATTTTCATCGGTAACGGCTCCCTTTTAGGAGCAAGATTGACTTGCTTCTCCCGCGATTTACTCGATGATGCCAGAAGAGTAGCTAACATGATGACTAATTTTGAGTTGAGTGAAAATGTTGATTTTATGAATAATTATATAGCGGCTCTGTTTTTACCACACACCAATTCTAGAGAGTTCCCCTCAGTAAGTAAAACACTGGCCAAGCTGTCAAAAGTAAATTAAAGCGGAGCATAAGCGTTTGAGTTTCAATATTGCTGTAGCTGGAAAGGGTGGTAGCGGGAAGACATCGGTGGCAGGTCTCGTCATTCGCTACCTGAAGAAGAATGGCGCCGGGCCAATTCTAGCCATTGATGCCGACCCTAATGCCAATTTGGGGGAGAGTTTGGGACTTGATGTTAAACAGACGGTTGGTTCAGTGCTTAATGAGTTTCAAAAGGATAAAATAAATATTCCTCCCGGAATGAATAAGCAGGATTACCTGGACTACAAATTAAACGAGCTTATCGTTGAAAGCAAGGGGCTCGACCTGGTGACGATGGGTAGAGGGGAAGGTCCGGAATGCTACTGCTACCCCAATCTTATCTTGAAGAAATTTGTTGATAGTTTGGCTGAAAACTATGCCTACATGGTTATGGATAATGAGGCAGGGATGGAGCATCTATCCCGCAGAACCACCCAGAATGTTGATGGGCTGTTCATCATTTCCGACCATTCGGTGAAAGGTATCCGAACTGTGGCCCGGATACGGGACTTAGTCTCTGAGCTCAAGCTGGTGGTGAAGAGGCAAATGGTAATAGTTAATTTTGTCCCTACCAAGCTAGACCCCCTCGTCACCGAGGAACTAGATAGGCTGGGGATTGACTCGGTAATTACCATACCTTTAGATAACGAAGTGTATGAGTGCGACCTCAAGCTAAAGCCACTACTTGACCTGCCTGATACCTCTAAGGCAGTGATGGCAGTTAATGATTTGATGACTAAAATTTTATGAAGTGGGATATTAGTTGGATTATTGGCATAGTAACATAGAAGGGGGTCAAAAATGACAGCACAGATTATTAGCGGCACTGAGATTGCTAAACAGATTCGTGAGGAGCTAAAACAGGAAATCGCCGAACTCAAGGAGAAGCATAATCTAATACCGGGATTAGTTACTGTCCTGGTGGGTGAGGACCCGGCATCCCAGGTTTATGTTAAGTCAAAAGTAAGAACATGCGATGCCCTAGGCGTTTATTCAGAAAGGCATGACCTGCCGGTTGACACCAGTGAGGAGGAACTGCTCACCCTAATTGACAAGTTAAATAAAGACCCCAGGATTCACGGAATTCTGGTTCAGTTACCCCTGCCCAAGCATATCAATGAAACCAGGGTTCTTTATGCCATCGACCCTAAAAAGGATGTTGATGGCTTTCACCCGGTAAATGTGGGCAAACTGATGATTGGTGAGCCAGATTATTTACCCTGCACCCCTCACGGCATCCAGCAGCTTCTAATCAGGGCTGGGGTTAAGATTGAAGGGGCGGAGGTAGTGATTGTGGGTAGAAGCAACATTGTGGGCAAACCTATAGCCAATATCCTTCTTCAGAAGAAAGACGGGGCTAATGCCACCGTAACTATATGCCACACCCGAACTCAAGACCTTGCCTTCCATACCAAGAGGGCTGATATACTAATTGTAGCTGCCGGCAGACCCAAAGCTATCACTGCTGATATGGTTAAAGAAGGAGTAGTGGTGATTGATGTCGGAGTTAACCGAATAGGGAAAACCGAGTCAGGTAAAGCTATTTTATGTGGAGATGTCGATTTTGACGCAGTTAAGGAAAAGGCTAAAGCTATTAGCCCGGTACCTGGTGGGGTGGGACCGATGACCATAACCATGCTTATGCTAAATACGGTAAGAGCGGCAAAACTGGGAGCTGGCTTAGCCTAGGGAAGGAGGAAGTCTGTGGGCGAAACTTATGTTGAAGTAAAATTAAGAGCCAATGAGAAGGAAGTCACTAAGAAACTGCTGGTTGATACCGGCTCTATTTATAGTTGGATAAACACAGAGACATTACAAAGTTTAGAGGTAAAGCCGACAGATAAATATAGGTTTGAAATCATTGAAGGTAGGCGAGTAATTCGAGAGATTAGCACGCTGGAAGTAGAATGTTCGGGAAGAAGAGCACCTACAGTTATCGTATTTGCCAGGGGTAGGGACAGCGAGGTTCTAGGGTTACACGCTCTAGAAGGCTTGACGTTGGAAGTAGACCCTATCAGAGGGGAGGTTAGGAAGGTAAGAGCAATAAAGGCGTTTAGAAGAGTAAGGGAGGCTGTGTGTTTTATGAGCGGTTAATGACGAAAGTTATGATACCTCTACTCTGGCGAGAGAAGTGGTAACCGCCAGAGCTCTGGGTCTCAGCCCATAAGTAGTGAAAATAAAAAGGTTGGAAGGCAAAATGTGTGCCTTTGAACTGAGGAGGTCTTGCTCAGGCAATTTAAGACCCGGGGCAAGCCAAACCACAGGGAACGTTAGCGAAAGAAAGGGTGTCGGATGGCAATAACCAGAATAGTAGTAGACGGGAAGGAGATCCTTGCCAAGACTGGTCAGACCATCTTGGAGGTATGCAGAGAAAGTGGCATCTATATCCCCACCCTTTGCCACGACGACCAATTGAAACCCCTTGGCTCTTGCTGGATTTGCGTTGTAGAGGTTAAGGGATATGGCTTGGCTACCTCTTGTGCCACACGTATAGCAGATGGCATGGTGGTCGAGACCAATAACGCTAGGGTTGCTTCGGCTCGCAAACAATGCTTAGAATTGCTCCTTTTTGACCACTATGGCGACTGTGTTGCGCCCTGCCAGGACGCCTGTCCGGCTGGTGTTGATGTTCAAGGCTACATTGCACTCATCGCTCGCGGAGCATATAAGGAAGCAGTGGAACTAATTAAGGAAACCCTTCCCTTACCGGTGGTCATCGGTCGTATCTGTCCCCACCCCTGCGAAGAGGCCTGTCGCAGAGGCTTGGTAGACCACCCCTTATCCATTTGCAGCTTGAAGCGATTTGCCGCAGACTGCGAGCTGTTGGGTAAGAGAAGGTTTGCTCCCCTGCTCAAGCCCAGGAGTGGCTTCAGAGTGGCTATTATCGGCTCCGGCCCGGCTGGCCTTTCTGCCGCCTATTACCTAATCCAAATGGGTCACGAGGTCACAATTTTTGAGGCATTGCCCAAACCCGGGGGCATGTTGCGCTACGGCATACCGGATTACCGTTTGCCAAAGGATATTCTTGACCAAGAGCTGGCAACGATCACAGAGCTGGGGATGGTTATTAGAACTGACCAAGCCCTGGGCAAGGACTTCACCATAAAGGGTCTTTTAGAAGATGGCTTTCATGCCATTTTTCTTGCTATCGGGGCTCACCAGAGCCAGAGGATGAACGTTGAGGGTGAGGATTTGGAAGGTGTACTGCCAGGCACCGATTTTCTCCGGGCTGTTGCTCTGGGAGAACTGCCGCAGATTGGAAAGCGAGTAGCCGTAATCGGTGGAGGTAATACAGCTATCGATAGCGCCCGCACTGCCCTTCGTCTGGGCGTGGAGGTCACTATCGTTTATCGTCGTTCGAGAGCCGAAATGCCAGCCACCGGATGGGAGGTTGAGGAGGCTGAAGAAGAGGGCATTAAACTTCATTTTCTAGCGGCGCCGGTGAGGATAATAGGGAGAAATGGCAGGGTGAACGCTATTGAGTGTATTAAGATGGCTTTGGGTGAACCTGATGCCAGCGGACGCCCCACACCAGAACCGATCCCTAGCTCAGAATTCGCATTACCAGTAGATTCTGTTATTGCTGCCATTGGTCAGAAGCCTGATCTTTCCTTCTTATCAGAAGAAAGTGTCCTTAAGACAGAGCGGGGTAATATCGCAGCCAACCCTGATACTCTGCTGACCGACATGAAAGGGGTCTTCGCCGGCGGTGACTGCGTAACTGGGGCAGCCACGGCGGTGGAAGCTATTGCGGCGGGAAGGAAGGCTGCCTCAGCAATTGATCGCTACCTGAAGGGTAAAGAGCTGGTAGCAGTTAACAAGCCATTCAATATCAGTAAAGGAGAACTGAATGAGCTGGTGGGTAGAGAGGAGTTTGTTCAAGTCGAGCGTAAGCCCAAGCGAAAGATGCCAAAGCTCAGACCCATCGAAAGGCGTAGCAATTTTCAAGAGATTGAGCTTGGTTACCCTGAGGATATGGCAAAAAGGGAAGCCGAGCGCTGTCTGGAGTGTGGTTGTAAAGCAGTCTATGATTGTAGCCTCCGTCAGCTAGCTACCGAGTATGAAATATCGCCCGTCCCAGTTAGGAGAGACAGGTGCTATTATCCCCTGGATAGGTCTCATCCATTTATAGAACGAGACTCCAATAAGTGTATAAGCTGTGAACGCTGTGCCCGGATATGCCTTGACGTTCAGGGTATTGGTGCCCTGTCTGTGACCTATCGAGTGGGCACTACCGAGGGATACGGCGGCTCGCTGCTGGAAACGACTTGCGAATCCTGTGGTCAGTGCGTTGCCAGTTGCCCGGTTGGGGCGCTGGTCGCTAAGAAATCTCAGCACCCAACGCGCGAGGTTAAGAGCATCTGCCCTTACTGCGGCTGTGGCTGTGGTATCTATTTGGGCGTGCGCGGCGGTGTCATCGTTAATGTGAGGGGAGACGCTGATAACCCGGTCAACAAGGGTAACCTTTGTGTCAAGGGTCGATTCGGCTATGATTTCATCAATCACCCGGAGCGGTTGACCACTCCCCTGGTGAGGCGAAATGGGAAGTTTACCGAGGCAACCTGGGATGAGGCACTGGAACTTATTGCCAGCAGGCTGGCTAACTATAAAGGGGATCAGTTTGCTGTTATCTCCTCTGCCAAGTGTACCAATGAGGAGAACTATGTTATTCAGAAATTTACCAGGGCGGTGATGGGCACCAACAATATTGACCACTGCGCTCGCCTCTGCCATGCCCCTACCGTGGTGGGGCTACTGGGGGTGATTGGCAGCGGTGCTATGACCAACTCCATTAATGAAGTCGGTGATGCCGCCTGCATCCTGGCTATTGGCACCAATACCACAGCCGCTCACCCTATAATTGGGCTGGAGATAAAGAAAGCAGTTAGTAACGGAGCCAAACTCATTGTGGCTAACCCCCGTGAGATTGACCTTTGTCGTTTTGCTGACCTGTGGCTGCGGCATAAGCCTGGCACTGATGTAGCCTTGCTTATGGGTATGATGAGGGTTATAGTCAATGAAGGACTCCTCAACCTCTCCTTCATCGAGGAGCGCTGTGAGAACTTTGATGCCTTTAAGGAGTCACTGGGGGGCTTTGACCTTGATTTTGTGGAGCAGATTACCGGGGTGCCTGAGAATAAAGTAGTTGAAGCCGCCAGGGTATATGCTGTCAACCGCCCAGCCACTATCCTCTACGCTATGGGTATTACCCAGCACTCCCATGGTACTGATAATGTAATAGCTACTGCTAACCTGGCGATGCTCACCGGGAATATTGGTAAGCCATCATCAGGGGTTAACCCGCTGCGGGGGCAGAATAATGTTCAGGGTGCCTGTGACATGGGTGCCCTGCCCAATGTCTATCCCGGTTATCAAGCAGTAGCTAACTCGGCTATCAGGGAGAAATTTGAGGCTGCCTGGGGCTGCTCACTATCTTCTTCTCCAGGGTTGACCATCACCGAGATTATCCCAGCGGCACACGAGGGGAGGATAAAGGCGCTTTACCTTATTGGTGAGAACCCTGCATTGAGTGAGCCTGATGCCGGGCATACCCGAGAGGCACTTAAGAAGCTGGAGTTTTTTGTGGTTCAGGATATCTTCCTCAACGAGACGGCTAAATTTGCTGATATTGTCTTACCGGCGGTGAGCTTTGCTGAGAAGGACGGCACCTTCACTAATACTGAGAGGAGAGTGCAGCGAGTGAGGAAGGCAATAGAGCCTATAGGTAACTCCAAGCCTGACTGGTGGATTACCTGCCAGATAGCGGGAAGATTGGGCGGCAGGGGCTTCGATTTCAGCCATCCTGCCGAGATTATGGCGGAAATCGCTTCCCTTACCCCCAGCTACCAAGGTATATCTTATGACCGCCTAGAGAATGGAGGTTTGCAGTGGCCCTGTCCTGACCGTGAGCATCCGGGGACACCTATTCTTCACCTTGGGCAGTTTCGCACCGCCAATGGTAAGGGCAAATTTACCCCTCTGGAGTATAAGCCGCCGGCAGAAATTCCAGATGAGGAGTATCCCTTAGTCCTTACTACCGAGCGCAGCCTTTATCAGTATCACGGTACCTTATCGCGGAAGGTGGAGGGTCTTAACATATTGAGGAGCCAGGAGCTGGTAGAGATAAATCCGGAGGATGCCACTCAGCTCGGAATTAGTGATGGTGAGATGGTGCGAGTGATTTCTCGCCGGGGAGAGGTTAAGGTTAAGGCTAAGGTGACTGATGAGTCTCCCATAGGCGTAGTCTCAATGACCTTCCACTTTGCTGAGAGTCCCACTAATGTGCTTACCAGTCCAGCTCTTGACCCAGTGTCTAAAATACCCGAATATAAAGTCTGCGCGGTGCGGATTGAGAAGTAATGGGAGACATAACCTTGACCAAAAGGGTTCTTTATGGCATACCTTGGTGGACTTCACCAAACATATAATACGAGGGGGGAAAGGATGGAATATAAAATTGAGAAAAAGAGCGCACCGGGCAGGGAGGAGGTAGAGGTATTGGGAGCAACCTTTGAGGAGGGTAAACCGGAGGGCGAGGAGCTCGGCAAATGGAGACAGAAACTGGTAAGCAGACAGGAGAAGCTCAAATATCTGCAAAGCGGTGAGAGATATTGGTATGGGAAAGATTGGTATGGCAGTGAAAAGAGGAGGAATCCGGCTTAAGTAAGGAAGGTGAAGAATGGCACTTGAGATTCCTAAAACGTTATATAGTGGCAAAATTAGAGAGATAAAACTGGGTAAAGGGGATAAGGGTGTAACTGTTGGCGGGGAGACATCCTACCCACTCTACCTTTTTGAAGGCAAGATGCCAAACCTACCTAAAATAGCTATGGAGGTTTGGGATTGTCCGCCTGATGAATGGTCTAAGGCTGCCTTAGAGCCTTTTCAAGGGGTAACTGATGACCCCATCGCCTGGGCAAAGAAATGCATTGATGATTACGGGGCGGAGATGATTGCCCTTCAACTGATAAGCACTGACCCCAATGGGCTTGACAGGGGGGCTGATGAAGCCGCCGAGGTTATCAAGAAGGTGGCTGATGCTATTGATGTTCCCTTAATCGTTTGGGGTTGTAGTGATAAGGAGAAGGATAGCGAGGTTCTAAGGAGGGTATGCGAGGTTTGTGAAGGGAAGAACCTGATTATCGGACCGGTTGCGGAAGAAAACCATAAGAGAATTGGCGCCTCAGCCATTGGTTATCATCATACCGTGATTTCGTCAACACCCATAGACATAAACCTGGCTAAGCAGCTTAATATCCTGCTGGGCAATCTTGGCGTTCCCGACGAACTTATCATGATGGACCCTACTGTCAGTGGTATAGGCTATGGTATTGAGTACTGTTACTCGGTAATGGAGAGAATCAGGATGGCAGGGCTAACCCAGCAGGATGAAAAACTCCAATTCCCTGTCATTTGTAATATAGCTAAAGAGGTATGGAAGACCAAGGAAGTGCATATGGCAAATGATAAGCTCAATATGGGAGACGCCAGAAAAAGGGGTATCTTGATGGAGGCTATGTCAGCTATGGTCTTGCTTCTGGCCGGAGCTAATGTGCTAATTATGAGACACCCTGAGGCAATAAGATTGATTCGAGACATGCTTGCTGAACTGACAGCTCCCAAAAATAATTAAGCATTGGAAGGGGATAACTAAATGGCAGAAGCAGAAACTAAGAGTATTGATAACGCCAGTATTAGGATGATAGAGAAAGCGGCTAGTGATGGGGTTAATACCGCTTTTGATAGGGCTGAAGCGATGAAGCCCTGTCCCATAGGGATGGTTGGCAGTTGCTGT
>JAUVZA010000015.1 GCA_030602805.1 Dehalococcoidia bacterium
GTTTCTTATGGGTCATATCTCAGTAACTAGTTGGGGACAGATAGCAATTATTGCTCCGCTAGTCATCGGGGGTATCATCGGTGCCCGATTTTTCGCTTTCCATTTGAATGCTTTTTCCCTGGGGGAAGAAGGCGCCGCCTATTTAGGTATTGAGATTGAGCGAGATAAAATACTCATCTTAGCTTTAGGCTCTCTGCTCACCGCAGCCGCTGTTTCTATTAGTGGCTTGGTTGGTTTTGTCGGGCTGGTGGTGCCTCATGCTATGCGCCTGAGCTTGGGGCCAGACCATCGGCTTCTGTTACCAGCTTCGGCATTAGCCGGTGCTGCCTTTTTGGTTATTGCCGACCTTTTAGCTCGCACTCTCCTGGCTCCTGTAGAAATTCCAGTAGGAGTTATTACGGCTATTATTGGAGCTCCATTTTTCATTTACCTGTTACGGCATACTAGAAGGGAGTACGCTTTTTGATGGTCAGCTTACAAATTCGGCAGGTTTACTTTTCCTATCTTGATGGGCTGGTTTTACATAACATTGACCTTTTTATTAAGGCTGGCGAGATGGTGGGCTTACTCGGTCCTAACGGCTCAGGTAAGACCACCCTGATTAAGCTAGCCAGTGGCGTCCTGAAGCCTAACCAGGGTGAGATTAAGCTGGATGGCTCTAGATTAGGTCGGTTGAGTCGAAAGTCTATAGCCCGCAGTGTAGCTGTGGTTCCACAGCAATTTAATATCCCCTTTGCCTTCACTGCTACCGAGGTGGTAATGTTAGGGCGAACTCCCTTCCTTAAAGCCTTTGCTGAGGAAAGCGAGGTTGATAAGCAATTCGTCTCTAATGCTTTAGAGTTAGTTGGTATCAGTGAGTTGAAGGAGCGCCGTTTTGATGAGCTATCTGGCGGGGAGCGGCAGAAGGTTATTTTGGCTATGGCGTTGGCTCAGCAGCCCAAGCTGCTACTTCTTGATGAGCCAACAGTGCACCTGGATATTACCCACCAGGTAGAAATCCTGGAGCTGGTAAGAAGGCTTAATGTTGAGCGCGGGCTTACTGTTATTGCGGCTATGCATGACCTTAACCTGGCGTCTCTTTACTTTGACCGCTTAATCCTGCTTAAGGAGGGCAGGGTTTCGGCTGATGGCACTCCGGTTCAGGTTTTAACTGAGGACAGAATAAGGGAGGTCTTTTCGGCATTGGTTAAGGTAGAACCGCATCCGGTAACCGGTGTTCCTCACATAGTCATTATGCCTAAAGGAAGTGCTATCAAACGGCAGTGACCAGAGACCTATTTGCTGCCATTGTGGAGCGGATAACCAGATTATGCCTATCACCCGGCTAAGCACACCCGAAGGCAAGCAGGCAGTCAGGTGAAAAAGATAGGGGAAGTATTGCCTCCTTTCGGGTGGAGAGCTTGGTCAGCGCTGATAGACGAGGATTTTGGGGGCTGCAGTACATAGCTCGCATGTCGAGGATTACTACAGGGCTCCGAGATGGAGGTTGACAACCAGGTGCCATGGATATACTGTTGGTGACGAGAGCAATGAGGGACCATGATACCTCGTCGTGAGTTGAAATGGGAAATCCCAAATTACGGGTGTGATTAGGATAATGACTACTAAATCCTTGAGGTATTAAAGGGGGGGTGATAATGAACAGGAGACTGATAATAGCAATTGCAGTGGTCGTTTTGTGCATTGGATTGATAATAGCGGCGGGGAATATCTTACAAAGAACAGGGGTAAGTCCTATATTCCTTACGGGCGGAATTGGGGTCGTCCTGGTAGGGGTCTGGATATACATGGTATGGATGGTGTGGAGAAAGAAGACTAAAATATCCCATGACCAGATGGAACCCGAGATAGCGGAAAGACGTTATAAAATACTGAAAGTGTCCCTGCTGGCAGCCGGAGTATTCTTGCTGGTAGGTATTATTGGTGCCGTTGTGCACAATGCGTTATATATTCCTCTGGGTGAAACAGAAGAGCCCGTCTCATTCTTTATCGCCATTGCTGGCCTTTCTGGGTTTGTAGCAGCCACTACTGGCGGCTGGATTTTTTATTTTATAGAACGAAAAGCAAGATAAAGAAGCGCTTTTCAAGTAGAAACTAATGGACAGGGTTAGTGGCAGAGGGTATAATCTCAGATAGCTATGAGTTCTCAACCTAAACCTCATATCCTTTTCCGCCGTGAGGAGATAGAAACCACGGTTAAAAGACTGGCGGCTGAAATCAAGAAGGATTATCAAGGTAAACATCCCCTCCTGATAGGTATTCTTAAGGGCTCCTTTATGTTTATGGCTGACCTGATTCGGCTTCTTAATCTTCCGCTGGAAGTGGAGTTTATCCGGCTATCTAGCTATGGTGGTGGCAAGGAGAGTTCGGGGAGGATTAAAGTGATGCAGGGGCTTCGCTCTGAAGTTAAAGGCAGGGATGTATTAGTAATTGAGGACATAGTGGATACCGGACTCACTATTTCATTCCTCCTGGATTATCTGCAGGAGAGAAAGCCTGACTCCTTAAAGCTTTGTGCTTTGACTGATAAGCCTTCCCGGCGGCAGGCTCCGGTTACTATTGACTATCTGGGTTTCACTGTTCCCAATAAATTCATAGTAGGCTATGGCATAGATTGGGATGAGAAGTTTCGCTATCTTCCTGATATATGTTTTGTAGAGGTCAAGGATTAGAGTTGTCTAAACTAGCTCACTTAATCTCAGTAGCTAAAGGTGAACTTCCCGCCGACTTGATTCTGGCTAATGCTGGGGTAGTGAATGTTTTTACTGGCGAGATAGAACCGGGCAATGTGGCTATCTGTGGGGATAGGATTGCCGGGGTGGGGGATTATCACCAAGCCAAGCAGGTGCTGGATTTACGAGGCAAGTATCTGGCTCCAGGTCTTATCAATGGGCATACTCATTTAGAAAGCTCTACGCTTGATATTGGTCAATATGCCCGGGCAGTAGTGCCGCGGGGCACTTTGGCAGTGGTTACAGACCTACATGAGATAGCTAATGTCTGTGGGCTAGAGGGTATGAGATATATTCTGAGCTGCGCCCGCCGTTTACCCTTGGAGCTTTTTCTAATGGCTCCTTCCTGTGTGCCAGCTACCCACCTGGAGACTTCGGGGGCTAGCCTTGAGCCTCAGGCTCTTCGTCAGGTTCTTAGGGGGAGGGGCTGTATCGGGCTGGGGGAGGTAATGAATTTCCCCGGTGTGCTTAGTGCCAACGAAAGCATTCTGAGTAAAATTGACCTTACCCGAGGCAAGGTTGTTGATGGTCACGCCCCCGGTGTTACCGGAAAAGACCTCACTGCCTATATCGCTGCTGGTATTTATTCTGACCATGAGTCTGTTTCTCTGGATGAGGCTAGGGATAAGCTAAGGCAAGGTATGTACGTGATGATTAGAGAAGGCTCATCGGAGAAGAATCTGGATGCCTTACTGCCCTTGGTCACCGATAAAACCTATAAAAGGTGTTTGCTTGTAGTTGATGACCGCAGTTGTGTTGACCTACTTAGGGATGGTGATATTGATGCTGTGGTGCGAAAGACAATTCATCTCAGACTTGACCCGGTGCGGGCTATTCAGATGGCTACTATTAATGCTGCCGAATATTTTAGGCTTGATAGGCTTGGGGCAATAGCCCCCGGTTATATCGCTAATCTAATTGTGATTGGTGATTTGTCTAGTCTGCAGATAGATATGGTCTTTTATCGAGGTCGCCTGGTAGCTAGACAAGGAACGCCTTTATTCCCTCTATATCAATCCAGTGTTGGAAGACTAACTAGAACGGTAAATATTAAGCCCTTCAATATAGAGGCATTAAAGCTTCTGGCTTCAGGAGAAACCGAGCCGATTATTGAGCTCGTCCCTGGTCAGATAATCACCAAAAAGAGGATGGAGAGGGTTAAGGCTTCCGATGGCGTTATTGTGTCTGATACTGGCAGAGATATTCTGAAGCTAGTGGTAGTGGAGAGGCATAAGGCTACGGGCAATATCGGTTTGGGGCTGGTTACAGGATTTAGCTTAAAGAGGGGGGCTCTAGCTTCATCTATTGCCCATGATTCTCATAATATTATCGCCATCGGCACTAATGATAAAGATATATTTACCGCAATTAAAGAGATTGAGAGACTACAGGGTGGTTTGGTAATAGCTGCCGAGAGCAAGGTATTAGCCAGCTTGGCTTTACCTATCGCTGGGCTATTGTCTGATGAACCGTTGGAGACAGTGGTGAGTAAGCTGGAGAAGCTTGAGCAACTAGCCAAGGATTTAGGCACAACACTAAAATCGCCCTTTACCACCCTTTCCTTTTTGGCTCTGCCGGTAATCCCCGAACTCAGACTAACCGACCTCGGTCTGGTGGATGTGAATGAGTTTAGGCTGATTAGGTGAGGGTTCAGTAGCGACTAGATTCTTCATTTGAGCAGAAATCTTCGCTCAGCTCTCTTTTAATTTGGCTCATGCCTCTAATGCGAAAAGCGTCTCTGGAGGGATTCGAACCCTCGACCCGCTGCTTAGAAGGCAGTTAGTCTATTTGTCGACTTAGCCGGCTATTTTCGTAGCTATCCCCCCCCAAACCCTAGGCACAAATTGACGAAGCAGTTGGTCTTTTCCCCGGCTATTACCTCTTTCCTTTACTAATGGGGATTAGCTTTCCTTTCCTTGCCCCCTCTTAATCTTCTCCACTTCATCAGCCCCTCCCTATCTCTAGCATCTTATCCACAGCTACCTTTGCTTTAAGGCGAATCTCCTCAGGAACTTTAACCCCTGGGGTCATCTCCTGTAAAGACCACAAGACGCTCTCCAGGGTGATTAACTTCATTCTGGGGCAGATTGCCTGTTCAGAGGCAGGGATGAATTTCTTGCCTGGGTTCTCCTTTCTCAGCCGGTGTATTATACCAATCTCTGTCCCTACAATCATCTCTTTAACCTCGCTTCTACCGGCATACCTGCATAGTCCTCCGGTGCTCAAAACTTCATCAGCAAGGGCAATAACTTCAGGTCGGCACTCCGGGTGGACGACTACTTTGGCTTGGGGATACTCTTGCCTGAGGGCAGTGATATTCTGTGGCTGTATCCTCATATGAGTAATGCAAAAACCAGGCCAGAGTACCATCTTTTTATTAATCTTGGTGGAAATATAGTGCCCCAGATACTGGTCGGGGACGAAGAGTATCTCCCGGGCATCCAGGCTTTCAATGACCTTAACGGCATTAGCCGAGGTGCAACAAACGTCTGACTCTGCCTTGACCTCAGCCGAGGAGTTAATGTAGCAGACCACAATAACACCTGGGAGTTCGCTTTTCCTCTTCCTCAGCCCTTCAGCGGTAATCATATCTGCCATAGGACAACCAGCATGTATATCTGGAAGTAGGACTATCTTATCCGGGGAGAGGATGGAAGCTGTCTCTGCCATAAAGTGGACTCCACAGAATACTATAACATCAGCATCGGTCTTGGCTGCCTTTTGACTTAGCTCTAGGGAATCGCCTACGAAGTCGGCTATATCCTGAATCTCACCCAGTTGATAGTTATGTGCCAGGATAATAGCATTTTTTCGTGTCTTAAGGCTTATGATTTTTTCTTTTAGTTTGGCATCACTATTTTCCATCACACACTATCCTCCAGTTATTAGTGTAAGCATTTATCCTTTTTCCTCTGACAAAGCCAAGGAGAGTTACGCCTAAATCATTGGCTAACTTCACCCCCAGGTCAGTAGGAGCGGATTTGGAAATAATTATAGGAATATTTTTTTTAGCTACCTTGAGCAATATCTCCGAGGAGATTCTCCCACTAGTGATTATTATCCGTTCATCCGTTGGTATATCTTTCAGCACACATTCACCAAAGATTTTATCAATGGCGTTATGCCTGCCGATGTCCTCGCTGAAAACCAAAATGTTTTTTGTATCACACAGGGCAGCAGAGTGAACACCACCCGTGGCTCTATAAGTCCAGGAACGATGTTGAAACTCACCTACCAGAGTGAAGACCTCATGAGCTGACATTTCCAGTTGGGACTCTACTTTTGGGCCCGTAGCGTCATTGGCGCTATAAAAAGAGGCTCCTCTCCCACAACCTGAAGTTATGAGGCGCTTGAATAAAGCTTCTCTGGCAAGCTCCCCAGTCTCCTCAGTTTCCACTCGCACTACACCCCTCCAATCATCAACTATTATCTTCTTGATTTCATCTTTACCTCCAAGTAACCCTTCGGATGAAAGGAAACCGATAGCCAAATACCTTAAATCTGTAGGGGAACAGAGTAAAGTTACCAGCTCCTGGTTGTTTAGAATGATGGTAAGGGGGAATTCTCTGGCAACCATATCCTCAATATTACGTCTGCCTCCCTCAGTAAGCCGCAATATAGGAATCTTCTCTACTTCATTATCCATTTTTTTCTATCCTTATCTGGTCTCCAGCCTTGACAAGTCCGCCACGAATTACCTTGGCAAACACCCCCTCTTTAGGCATAATGCATTTGCCTATCTGGCGTAATATAGCACACCCGGTATGGCACTCCTTCCCAATCTGGGTAACCTCTAATATGACTTCTTTCCCTATAGATACACATGTACCAACAGGTATGGAAGCCAGGTCTATTCCTTCAGTGGTAAGATTTTCGGCAAAATCTCCAGGACCTACATCAAAGCCTAGGTTTCGCATCTTTTTAATACTTTCAATTGCTAGCAGGCTTACCTGGCGATGGGTGCAGCAGTCGGCATGGGCATCACTGATAAGCCCATAATCTTCCCTAAGAATACCCTCGGCTATAGCTCCCTTTTTAGTGCCTTTTTCCCTACTCCTACAAACGGCGATTATTTTAGCCATGTCATATTCCTCACCTTCTAGGATTCATATTTCTCAAGAGCACTGTAGAAAGCCTTCCCAAAACAGCGTGCAGCAGTTTATGAGACGCCTACTACTGAAGTCAGGACCTAAAGGCTTTAAATTTGCACCTCACATACTTCGGCATTCAGTTGCTTCACTCATCCCCCCGCTATAAGCGGGATTACTGCTACTTTATCTCCTCTCCTTAATCTTCTATTCTCTATCTCATCTGGATAGAAAATCTCCCCACTTACCTCCAGCAGGATGGGAGCAGAGGAAAGCTGAAGCTCATCCATAAGCGCTTTAATTGTCGTATCTTCTTTGACCGCTATCTCCTCAATGCTCGCCTTCATTTTTTGCGCAAACCTTCTAAAATTCTGGTATGGCGCCCACAAAACTCGTATTCGCCCCAAAGCTGGGCAAAGATAAGTTCCTCTTGCCAATGAGCATTATATAACCGGCAACCTTTATCTTCGCAAAAGGGGGCACCAGTTAAAGAATAGAAAACCGCTTGCATTGCATATCCCTTGGTAACCTCGGTCAGCCGCTTATCTTCATAATCAATAATACTTTCCCTGAATCTGTCTTTAAGTTCCGTTAGGTCTTTCCCCAATCTCTCATATTGTTGCTTAAGAAGATAATACTCCCTTGGTTTTGCCGGCGCCTCTACGAGCCCTGTCGTTGAGATAATGGAAGGGATACCGTATACACTCGTTCTTAGGTGATATCTTTTGTTGCTGTCATCCCAGGTAGCAAATAGACGATTGGTGAAGAATATGTGAACAAACTCTAGGCTACTTTCCTCTCTTGACATAATTTCGCAGAAGATCCTCAGCAAATGAAATCCATCGTATAGGATTCCAAAAGACCTTGTTTTGCCTAGAATTCTCCTTTTTTCATACTCTATCTCACCATAGAGAGGTTCCTGTCCTGACAGTATCTTTTGGCTTACCTCTTGAATCTTAGTGCCGGCAATTTTCCTGGCGTAATCTGAAACCTTATCTTGGGAGAGATTGAAAGCAAAGGGATTTCCCCTTACCTCAACTCTAACCTTCCCCATTTTCTGGGCTAAATATCGGGCAATCTCCTCAATATCTAGTTCTTGGGCAGTGCCCTCGTCATAGAGAATAATCTCCATTTCTGAACTCTATGTTAGTTTCTCCAAAGCAATTTCAGCTGCCTTCTCCCCTGATAGAAGCATCCCCCCAAAGGTTGGACCCATCCTGGGTAATCCATAGGTTGTTGATACTGCCATGCCGGTGACAATTAGGCCAGGGTGAACCTCACCAGTATGCTCAATGATTAGATCCTCCGACCTCTCTACCCACATGGCACCAAAGCCTTTAGTTTTAATCAGTCCTCTTTCTTCTAGTTTTTTTACTACCTGAGCATCATGCCCAGTAGCATCGATTACTATTGTCGATTCGATGGCTACAGGGTCAACACAGGTTATCTCTCGTGGCAATGCCGTAACCGGTGTCCAGTTAATTACCACTCCAAACACGCGCCCATCTTCTTTCAAGACCAGATCCTCAAAGATTGTCATATTGGCAAATTTAACGCCACTATCACAGGCTGAAGCAATAAGTTTTGAGCAGGCATGAGGTCCATCAGCAATGAGTAAACCTTTGCTAGCCACTTTGTACGGGATGCCAAGCTCATCTAAAACTCTCTCCCCGGGATGTCTCACGGTTACCTTATTCATCAAGTAACCCCCAATCCAGAACCCACCACCGATGTAGTTGTTTCGTTCGACTATAAAAACCTTCTTCCCGGCTCTAGCTAAGTTGCGACCGGCCATTAGCCCGCTAGGACCGCCACCAACAATGATACAATCGCTTTCTACATAGTCCTCAAACTGCTTAGCAAACTCAGCGACTATAGCGCGAGTCACATCCTTTTCTCCTACCGGACTGAACTTTTCCATTTTTAACCCCCCTTTTTAGATTTGCTTAAGTACTCATCAATAGCTGATTTCAGGTATTTCATTTACTTCCATTTCACAAACTGGTCTCTGTTTATTCTAATCACCTCCCATATTAGATAAGCAATGTTTTACCGCTAAATTTCCTCCTCAAAACTATATAGCCGTTAACGCAACAAGTGTGGTGCAAAAAGGAGCAATACGCCTAGAATGAGTAATATCACCGCCCCCAATGGTCTGCAATACTTTGCATATCGTTCTCCCCAGCTTGAAGTCATAGCAAAAGCAGCCACGCCGAAGATAACGAAATCATCAAGCATAAAAAAGAAAACATATAGTAAGATGTAGCCATAATATTGTAAGCTGGAGAGACTGCTCAAAGATAGAGTGTGCGTAAAAATTGCGGGAAGCGCTGCTGAACAGACAAATTCTACAGAATTTACCACAAAAGCAAGAGCTATTATTCCCGCTACCGTTGCCAAGGTTAAAGGAGAAGAGACAATCCTGTCCATTCTGCTCATAGTTTTCTTTCTGGATTCTGTGCCCACAACTTCACAGACCATAGCCCCCTTTGTTTCTATGAATTCCTTTACATATAGTATTCCCGCGCCGAGGGCGACTAGTCCGATCAATATTGTCAGTGGCCTGAAATAACCGATTAGCAGGAAAGCATTAAGCCACGCTGCCATGAAGAGGTAATATAAGACTCCCGAGGCAAAAACAAAGGAGCCAACAATCAGCCACAGTTTTCTCCTATCCTTCAAAGACGTTATTAAGGATATGAAGTAGGCAAGTACCCACATGGCGCAAGGATTGAAGCCGTCAACAAGACCCAGAATTACAGCTAAACCAGGAAGGGAATAGTCGGAAGGCTTTATTTTACCTATGATGGGCAAGGTTATTTCATCCCTGGGTTCTTGGCTTCCTGCTTCATAGCCATTTCCTGCCAGCCAGTGTTGTAAGGCTTCTTCAATTTTCTTACCCGTTGTTTCTGCTGACTCCCAACCATCAAAAGCTCGCTCTCCGAAAATTGTTACAGGGAAGCTTGGTTGTTCATCTTTTACCCATAAATCTGCAAGCATTTTTGATAATAGAGCGGACTCCTTGGGCTTCGTGCAATCGTGAGAAATAAAATAAATCGAAGGGTATGTACTGGCTAACTTTTCATTAAACAACTTTTGTTCATTACAGTGTGAACAGCCTGGAAGATAAAAGAAATGAACCTCAAGGTCCTCACTGGTAGTCGGCTTTACTGCTTCCTGACCCGTAAATTGACTCGTAAATAGAAGGATTACACCTAAGATTACCAGGGATATGACTAAGTATCTCTTAAATGGGTCCTGATAAATTTTCTTCCAAAAGTTAGCCAACTTATTGTTCATTGGTAAATGCCACTTTTCATCACGGGATTATGCTAGGTTTTTGATGACGTTTAGCTTAAGCTTCAAAGGTCTTATCTTATTTCCATCGCGCTCATCATAAACACCTCCTTCGTCTTCCATTTTCAGAATATAGACAGGAGATATTACAAATTTCAGGCATTTCATTTACATTCATTGTTCCTTCGTTTGCTTTTGGCACAGTAGTCTTCAATAGCTGATTTGAGCGCTTCCTCAGCTAAAACTGAGCAATGCATTTTAATCGGGGGCAGTCCGTCTAAGGCTTCGGCTACTGCCCGATTGGAGATTTCCAATGCCTCTTCTATACTCTTCCCTTTTACCATCTCGGTGACCATAGAGCTGGTGGCAATGGCAGCTCCACAGCCAAAGGTCTTGAACCTGGCATCGACAATGGTGTTATTATTTACCTTGATGTAAAGCTCCATTATATCACCGCACACCGGGTTCCCCACATGTCCTATGCCATCGGGATTTTCTATCTCCCCTACATTTCTGGGGTTCTTGAAGTGCTCCATCACCTTGTCGCTGTACAGTGACCACACATCACGCATATTTTACTCTCCTATCTGTGGCTTTTCAAAAGCGGCGACATAGCTCTGAGCTTAGCTACAACTCGAGGCAGGACGTCCAAAACTCGCTCTATCTCCTCCTCGGTAGTCCACTTGCCTAGACTAAACCTCAGCGAACCATGTGCTTGTTCATGGGAGAGTCCCAGTGCCAGGAGCACATGGGATGCCTCAAGGCTTGATGAGCTGCAGGCTGAGCCGGTAGAAGCACAAATGCCCTCCAGGTCAAGATTCAGGAGCATTGACTCCCCTTCTACAAAATCAGCACTTATGTTGATATTGTTAGGTAGCCTCTTTAGGGGATGACCATTTAAGCGGGTGTGGTCAATCCGCTCCAGGAGACCTTTAATAAGCTGGTCACGAAGGTAGGTCAGCCGCTTCACTTCTTCACCCATTTCGTGTTGGGCAAGTTCTGCCGCCTTACCAAAGCCTACAATTCCAGGCACATTCTCAGTGCTGGCTCGTCGTCTTCTCTCCTGCTCACCTCCGTGTATGAAGGGGGTTAGTTTTGTGCCCTTTCTGATATACAGCGCGCCAACCCCCTTGGGACCGTAGAGCTTGTGTGCTGACATAGAAAGTAAATCCACCCCGAGCTTATTCACATCCACTGGGATATGTCCCACCGTCTGCACTGCATCAGTATGAAAATAGATTTCTGCCTCCTTGGCAATCCTACCTATCTCGGCTATCGGCTCTATGGTGCCCATTTCGTTGCTGGCGTGCATCACCGAAATGAGTGTGGTTTTATCGGTGATTGCCTTTTTGACATCATCAAGGTCAACCAAACCATACTCATCTACCGGGAGGTAGGTTACCCTGAATCCCCTTCTCTCTAAAAACTGGCACGTCTCTATCACGGCGTGGTGCTCGACGGAGCTAGTAATAATGTGGTTCCCTTTGCTCTCATTGGCGAAAGCTATGCCCTTTATGGCAAAGTTATCTGCCTCGGTTCCGCCGCTAGTAAAGACAAGTTCCTCACTCCGGGCACCGATGAGGTCGGCAACCTTAACCCTTGCCTCTTCAATACTTCCTTTTGCCTCCTGCCCATAAGAATGGATGCTCGAAGGGTTACCAAAGGCTTCGGTAAAATAGGGAAGCATCGCCTTCACCACCTCGGAGTGTATCGGCGTAGTAGCCGCATAATCAAGGTATATACGCTTCATTGCTTATCCTTCCACAATGTCGCCGATGACTGGGTCAACCCTGACCCCCTTGCTGGTCACCCAGGCGATACCCTGCTCGAGGTCCTTCTCTTCCCCCTCCAGCTCCAGCACTACCCAGCCTCTATTTTCCGAAACATCGGCCCGGCGGATATTGGTCACTACCTTAAATTGGTGACTGAGAGTATAAATAATGGGCTCCCTGATTAGTTCCTGGGGAAAGGTAAACGTTACTTGTCTCTTGGCCATCTTAGCCCCCTTTATCTTTCTTGGGATTAGTATAGCACGGGTGAAGTATGATAGGCTCAAACTCGCACACCGACTACCTCCTCAAATGATTCTAGGCAAGGCTGGACAGTAAAGGGCTGAACGATGTCTGACACTGTTTCTTGTGTCCTGGGTCCTGCCCCGGTGATAAAAGCCACTGTAAGCTCGTTCTTTTTAATTACCCCCGAAGCCGCCAGCTTCCTTAATGCACCTACCACCACCCCACCCGCTGCCTCAGTAAAGATACCCTCAGTTTGAGCCAGCAGCTTCATCCCGTTGATGAGTTCCTCATCGGTAACAGCGCAGGCACCACCCCCTGACTGCCTGACGACCCTCAACGCATAGTAGCCATCAGCCGGGTTGCCGATGGCTATGGACTTGGCAATGGTGTCTGGCGCTACCGGGTGCACATGGAGAGAGCCCGCCTGAAAGGCGTTAACGATGGGCGAGGAGCCAGCAGCCTGGCTGAGATACATATGGGTATTAACCGGCTCAATTAAACCGAGCATGGATAGCTCATCCAGCCCCTGCCATATCCGGGTAAAGCTGAGCCCTGAAGCGGCAGGAGCCACTACACAGTCGGGGGCACGCCACCCCAGTTGCTCCGCCACCTCATAGCCTAAGGTCTTACTCCCCTCAGCATAATACGGTCTCAGGTTAATATTAATAAATCCCCAGTTATATCTTTCCACTATCCTGGTGCAGAGGCGGTTGACATCGTCATAGCTTCCATCAACGGTCACCAGAACCGGGTTATAGATTGCTATCCCTACCAGCTTACCCGGTTCTACATTGGAGGGAACGAAAACATAGGACTTCATATTCGCCTTGGCGGCATGGGCAGCTACGCTGGCAGCCAGGTTGCCCGTTGAGGCGCAAGCTATGGTGTCAAATCCGAACTCCCGTGCCTTGGTGACGGCTACCGAGACTGGCCTATCCTTGAACGAGTATGTTGGATTCAGGCAGTCATTCTTGATATAGAGCCGGTCTAGCCCCAGTTCACGCCCTAGATTATCAGCTTTGACCAGGGGGGTAAAGCCGGTGCCAATATCCACTACCTCCCCTTCTACCGAGAGTAGGTCTCGATAGCGCCACATGCTCAGCGGTCCCCCAGCCAGCTTCTCCCGGCTTACCACTCCAGCCATCGCCTTGTAGTCATAGCTCACCTCCAACGGGCTAAGGCAGAAATCACACAGGCTGAGAGGCTGCACAGGATACTCCCGCCCGCATTTTCGACAACGCAAAGCTCTGGCATATGACATTTTCCCACTCCTTCAGCTAGGCTCTAGCGCCTGGCGCAAATCATCAATCAAATCGTCGATATTTTCCAAACCAACCGATAACCTGATTAGCCCGTCGGTAATTCCCACTTTTTCCCTATAATCCTTGGGCATCGAGGCGTGGGTCATTGTCGCCGGGTGCTCGGCAAGGGAAGCAACACCACCCAGCGACTCGGCCAGGGAAAAGACCTTGATTCTTCTTAGGAAACTATTAACCGCCTCAAGCCCCCCTTTTATTTTAAATGACACCACTCCGCCGAATCCCTTCATCTGCTTTCTAGCGATTTTATACCCCGGATGAGACTCAAGTCCCGGATAGAACACCCGGCTTACTCCAGTATGTCCTTTGAGATAATTTGCTACAGCGATGGCATTCTCCTCATGCTGTTTCATCCTCACTGGCAGGGTTTCAATTCCCCGAAGCACCAGCCAACAGTCAAAGGGAGAGGCACAGGTTCCCATAGCATTAAGCAGAAATTGAACCCTCTGGGTCAGTTCATCGCTGGTAGTTACCACTGCCCCGCCGACAACATCGCAGTGTCCGTTGAGATATTTGGTTGTGGAATGGATGACCAGGTCAACTCCATACTCAATAGGTCTCAGGAAATATGGAGTGGCAAAGGTGTTATCTATCACTGTCAGCAGATTATGCTTTTTAGCCACATCAACCGCCATCTCAATATCAACAATATTGAGGAGCGGATTTGAAGGGGTCTCCAGCCACAGCATCCTGGTATTGGGCTTTATCGCCTCCTCAATCCTTTGTCGGCTATCTATTCTCAGGAAGGTGAACTCCAGTCCAAAGTCACGCATCACATTCTGAAACAGCCTATAAGTCCCCCCGTAGACATCATCCCCTGAGATTACATGGTCGCCTGCCTTAAGCAAATGGATGACCGTGGTCTCGGCAGCCATTCCGGTGGCAAAGGCAAATCCTGCCTTTCCTCCCTCGAGCCGAGCAATAGTATCTTCTAGAACCTGCCTCGTCGGGTTGGCGGTGCGCGAGTAGTCATAGCCCCTGGTCTTACCCACATCCTCAAAGACAAAGGTTGATGTCTGGTATATGGGTACTGAGATGGCACCAAACATTGCATCCGGCCTCTCTCCAGCATGAATCGCTAGTGTTTCAAATCTCATACTCCCCCTCCTTGGCTGAACTCCCTCAAGGTCTTAAACATAATACTCTAACCTTTTTACTTAACTTCTGTATGGTTGCGATTATTCAAATTAACCGTCTTATCATCTTCCATAACCTATTTTATTGCATAATCTTTCATAATGGTAGTAAGTAGATATTATTAAAACCAGCTATTTGGTAATGGTTAATATAAACCTGTTTTCACTCTCCTGCTCAAAAGCGGGCTTTATACCTCTGGTTTTTAACTCCTGCGCCACACTTTTGAGAGAATCTGTATCACCGAGTATTATTCTCACTGTTTCTCCTTCGCTTAGATTATCTATAAATTCTGTTGCTTTCATCTTGGATAAAGGGCAAACTAAATCACACAAATCACATTCTCTTTTCTTGGATTCCGTAGATTCTATTTCCAGGATATCTTTATAAAAACTGGCATATTTGAAGGCGTCATCAGGTGATATAACCACGGCTAAACCTGTATTTAATTTAGCATAATTTAAGGCAACATGGAGTATAGCTCCTGTGGTAGGACCAGCAGGAATTCCATCGTTTCGGGCTAATGCTAGGGCAGTTCGATACGCATTTTCATCGGTCACGGCTATGGTATCATCAATTACTGAGCAATCCAGAATTTTGGGAATAAACTCTTCATCTAGTCCGGTAATTCTCTTCATACCAGGCAATTTATGGTTCGGGGAAGATGGTTCCACTCCAATAATTTTTATTTCTGGGTTTTGCTCTTTGAGATATCTGCCAACACCAGTTATTGTGCCGCAAGTGCCAAATCCAGCAAAGAAGTAGTTGATTTTGCCGCGTGTCTGCCGCCATATCTCTGGCCCCGTCATTTGGTAATGGGCTTGAACATTCAGCTCGTTCTCGTATTGATTGGGGCTAATATAACTATCTTTGGTAGCCGGACTCTGTATTAAGGCGTTAACCAAGCCCCTGGCTCCTTCACTGGGATATAAGGGACATAGGGCATCATCAGCTTCTATTAGTTTAGCCCCCAAAAATCGTAACATTACCTTTTTTCATCAGGAATTCTCTCTGGAATAGCTATCTCTACCGGTATTCCCAAAGCATTGGCGACACAGGCTAAGGCAATTCCGGTATTACCTGATGATGGTTCAACAACTGTTCTATCTCCCAAGTCCAGTGCCCGTAACATTTCACAAACAATTCTATCTTTAACCGAGCCAAATGGATTATATCTTTCCAGCTTAAGATAAATCTGGAAGTCTTTATTGGGGTTAATTCTGTTTAACCTGACTAATGGTGTTGGATTCTGCGGGCTGGCTATTAGTTGAGTTATATCAGAGTAAACCCTTAGTTTATGGTCTAATTCTTTATTGTTCATTAGTATGGTACCTCCCACAATATGCCTCCAAAAATTAGATATGCCAGCCCGCAGGTCTAGAATATGCCAAACACCCCGTTTCTCCACCCTTTGGTTAGCTTTTAACTAAAAAGCTGGAACAGCCCATAAAACCCCACCAAGCAGCAGCCAGGCAATCAAAAGGGTCAGCAGGATGTTAAAGGTTTGCCCTACCCAGTATAGGTTCAGTGGCTTACCTCCCTTGAAATACTTGCCTAGTTCTCTAAAGTTGCTGCCAAGCCCGATGCTGACGAAGGCCAAGGTGAAAAACTCCTTTCTAAAGACCTTGGAAAACTTCAGAATGTCGCTTACTGCTTCATCACCTATCATTGGCACAAGCACAAATGAGAAAACCAGAGAGGCGACCAGAAAGCCTACGATGAATTTTGGCATCCTGAACCAAATCTCCCAGGGACTTGGCCTTACCGCCCCAGGAACTCTTTCTATCCTGGTTACCCATATCGTTGCCACAACAAAGGCAATTAAGCCGATTAGCACATTCTGAATCATCTTAATGGTTACTGCCGCCTCCATGGCTAATGGGCCTACCAGCTCACCGGCAGCAGGAACAGCACCAGTAGAATCAACCGTTCCCCCAATCCAGGCACCGGCTAAGAGTTCACCAAAGCCGAAAAATCGGATAAGGGCAGGCATAGCCACCATCATCAGCACGGTAAATATTAGTGTCTGCCCGACAGCAATGGTTATATAATCCTGTTTGGCTTTGCAGGCGGCACCCGTAGCGATGGCAGCCGATACACCGCAGACTGATGTCGCCGCAGCTATGGGCAGGGCAAGTTCCCTCTCCATTTTAAGAACCCTCGTGCCATATAAATACATAAGATATAGGACAATAGGGGTAACCCCCCAGGCTATACCCAGACCGTAAGGTCCCAGTGCCATTATCCTGGTAAAAAGGATTTCAGCCCCCAGCACTACTAAGCCGCATTTAATATACAGCTCGGTTCTTACCCCTGGCTTCAGCCACTTTGGCACCCCAACCGTATTGGATATAAGTAGTCCAATGATAAGCGCCCAAAGCGGATATGACAGCCCATAGGCTTTAAGGGTCGTCTGACTGGCTATTACCATACTGATAATTCCGATTACAAATACAACTAGAAAAGCCGGGACATATGTTTTGACCCTCTCGCCCATTACCCTTACCGCTATAAGATATATGATAACCAGACCAATAAACATAACTAGATAGGCGAGTAGAGTGTCACCGGGAAGCGCATCTAAAGGGTTGGCTACCCAGGTGTGAACTTTAGGCAGTTTATAAACGATACCAATTATCCCAGGAATAGCCAGTGCCAGGACGAAGAAGCCGACCCAGCATGCCCACCAGTCCTCTTTTTTGTAGAGGGACGAGTAGTCAAAGACAACTTTTGGTCTTTCCAATTTCTGCCTCCCTTTATGTTTTTTTCGCTAAGCTAATACTGCCTATTTTGTGCTCGGGACTAACATCTGTTTAAACTTTTCAATACCTACTTCATCGATAATTGTAGCCACATTAACCTTCTTCTCCTTTAGAATTATCAGGCACTGTTCAGCGATCTGAAGTGCTTCATCTTCAGATAGAAATTCGGCAATCACCTCTCCTAATCTGGTATCTTCACCCTCTCTGCCGCCAACTAATACGGCAAAGCCTCTTCTTTTCTCAACTATAGCGTCAAAAGGACATACCACTATACATTGACCACAATATTTGCATTTTTCTTTATCTATTATGGCTACACCATCTTTTATTTCTATTGCCTTTCTTTTGCATACTGGAAGACAGAGCTCACAACCGTTACAGTTGGCTATGTCAACCTCAGGTTCTATAATTCCCATAAAACCAATGTCATTGAGCTGGGCAATCCCGCAAGAATTGGGACAACCAGCCGCCGAGATTCTTATGTTCAAGTTATTTAAATCTAACTCTTCAATTTTTTTCTCAATTCTCCTTAGTAAAGACTGAGGGTCAACATTATTTTCGGTGCAGTAGTTACCAAAACAGCTTTGAAGATTGTCAATCCCTCTATCTAGTATTGGCATGCCTGCTTCTTGCAACTCCTTTCTAATGTTCTCCAGATGCCTTTCATCAATACCGGGAATTTCGGGAGAACCGCGAACTACAAAGTGGACAAATCCCTTGCCATACCTTTCAGCAATATCAGCAATTCTTCTCAATTGTTTTGAAGTGACTTCACCACAGATAGCTCGGATTCTCAAAATCATTTTATCCGTTTCTTTTTCCTTTAGCCTGGTTTCACATTCAATCGGTTTGAGAACTGAGCCTTCTGGTAAGTTCTTGTTTAATTCCCGTTTCACCCTTTTCGCACCCAGCCTATCTATGAGGTCAGCACCCCTTTCCTCCCCTTTGCCTTCGTTCTTAATAAAATCAAAGTAGTTCTGGACAAACCTTACGCACTCTTCTTCAGAAAGACATTCAGCCATCTTCACTCCCACAAAGGGATTCAACCCCAGCCTTCCTCCAACATATACATCGTATCCCTTCCTACCGTTGCTTTCTCCACCGATAAAACCGATATCACTCAAGACGCGGGAAATAACGCAGTCTTTCTGGCAGCCGGCGACACCAATCTTTACCTTATGGTTCGCCGAGGGGACACGGAATAAGTTATCCAATTTCTCTGCCAGAGATATAGAGTTGGTTACTGCCTCAGGGCAAATCTTGTCATCGTAACATACGTTGATATTTCGCACTGTTGGACCACAGCGGTCTAGTTCTAAATAAACTTCGTTAAGTTCCTCTTTTACCCCCTCCACATCTTTCAGGTTTGTAAACGGAATAATTGGTATCTGTCTCGTAGTAAACAAGAGATAGCCTCTAGCATATTTTTCAGTAATATCAGCCAGCTTCCTCAGTTGCTTTGAGTTTAGGTTACAACACGCTGTTTTAACCCAGATGGAATACATATCTTTTTCTTTTAGTTTTACTACCCCACTTCTTCTTAGTTCCCCGACATTTATTTGTGGTTTCTGCGCCATATTATCCCCTCACCCTTTCCTCTTTTTTATATACCTGATACAGTCCGATAAACCTCCTGGAAGAGCCAGGTGGATAGGTAGCGCTCACCAGTATCAGGCAAAACTACTACTATAAGCTTACCCTCGTTTTCCGGTCTTCTGGCTACTTCCAGCGCTGCCCAGGCTGCGGCACCCGAGGATATACCAGCTAATATTCCTTCCTCTTTGGCTAATTTTCTAGTTATTATTCCAGCGTCTTCATTGGTGACCTTGATAATTTCATCAACCAAATCCATTCGCAAAATATCGGGGACAAAGCCAGCCCCGATGCCCTGAATCTTATGAGACCCTGGCTTCCCCCCGGAGAGAACTGGGGAATCAATCGGCTCAACGGCAATGGCCTTAAATTGTGGTCTCCTGGGCTTGATTACCTCAGCTACCCCGGTAATCGTCCCACCAGTTCCCACACCGGAAACCAGGATATCTACTCTGCCATCGGTATCCCTCCATATCTCCTCGGCTGTGGTCAGGCGATGTATTTCTGGATTAGCCGGGTTCTTAAACTGCTGGGGCATAAAATAGTCGGCATTTTCCGCTACCAGTTGCTCGGCTTTCCTCACTGCCCCTGGCATCCCCTCTGACCCAGGGGTTAGCGCCTGCTCGGCGCCGAAAATAGATAGAAGCTGCCTCCGCTCCAGGGACATAGTATCAGGCATGGTGAGAATCAGCTTGTATCCTCTGGTGGCACAGACGAAGGCCAAGGCAATGCCGGTATTGCCACTGGTAGGCTCAACGATAACCGTATCTTTATTGATGAGCCCCTTCTCTTCAGCATCCACAATCATGGCTACTCCTATCCTGTCCTTCACATTCCCTATGGGATTAAAAGACTCGAGCTTGGCTACTACCTCTGCCTTCACCCCTTTGGTTATTCGGTTCAATCTGACCAGGGGTGTGTTTCCGATTAGCTCAGTAGAGTCCTTGGCTATGCCTCTGGTTACTTTTGGTATCTCTATGGTCTTATACCGAAGCCTTTCTACTTTTTGAATTGTCTCTGCCATCTTGATTCGCTCCTTACTTAATCTTTTAACCCGGCCCCCACTGTTACCTAGACCATAACTACCAAGGAAAAGATCTAGCCTTCCGTTATGATAATCAGCTGGATTTCACAGGCTGCGTTATCCAAATCATAGTATCACGCTTATGTTCCAATATATTTAGTATAAAGTCCTCTTGCCAATGACTCATTAGTAGTGTTCCTAAGAATAGCTCGACCGTCAGGGAAAACGACCATTTCGTGATTTTCCTCTGTGAAACGTAGCATAAACTCGTTGTAGCTGACCTCGGCTACTACTGGCTTGAGGCGTGCTGCAAGCTCCTTGAGGGAGAGGCTTCTTGCCTCAGGATTTAAGATCTGCACCGCATTTTGACCACAAAGCGAGGTGGTTTTTAGCTCAAACTGCCCCTCCAGAAACTCATACCTGCCCTGGCAGGCTGGACAGTCTCGGTGAGGAACGATTTTGAGGTGATCAAAGGTTCCTTTCCAAACATCAATCATTATGAGATCCCGATTGATCTCTTTAGCCCCAACCAATATTTTCATTGCCTCAACGGTTTGCAGAGAGCCAATAATAAAAGGAGCCGGACTAATTACCCCTGCCGTGTCACAGGTCAGTGCAATCCCTCTGCTGATTGGGCTAGCCTGGAGACATCGGAAACAGGGAGTTTCATGCGAGATTATATTCATAGTCATCCCGTAGGAAGAGATGGCTCCTCCATAAACCCATGGGATTTTATGCTTCAAGGAGGCGTCATTTATGAGAAAGCGGGTCTCCAGATTATCCAGCCCGTCCAAAATTAAATCGGCACCAACGATGAGCTTTTCAATACTGGCATAATTCACATCGGCGACCACCCCCTCAATTTCAACCGAGGAATTTACTTTCTTCAAGTGCCGCTCAGCAGCTATCGCCTTCGGCAGTTCAGCTTTTATATCCTCCTCATCAAACAAGATTTGCCGCTGCAGGTTATGGTACTCTATGAAATCCCTATCTATAATTCTGACCTTGCCCACGCCGGCACGCACCAAAGAAGTGGCAATAATTGTTCCCAGGGCTCCGCAGCCAATGATGACTACACAGCTATTGCCTAACCTCTTTTGTCCCTCTTCGCCTATACCGCTAAATATAGTTTGCCTTGAATATCTATCAATCATAGCGGCGGCTTTCCTCCTTTCACGCACCCCGTTCGGCCATCAAACTAGTAAACCTATATGTGGTACATCACCTCTTCAGATTGCCCCTTCCTCTTTTGTCGTTCCACCAAATCCTGCAAGGTTGTAGACTCTAGAACCCCATCCATCACCTTTTTCAGCTCACCCCAGATATCCCTGGTAACACAAAAGTCAGAGCGGGAGCAGTATTTGGGATCATTGACGCACTCCACCAGAGCAATTGAACCTTCAAGAAGTTGCAGGACTTCACTCAGCCTTATCTCCTTAGGAGGCCGGGCTAACGAAACCCCACCCCTGGCGCCTCGAATGCTCCGTACTATGCCTCCGGCTATAAGAGGAGTGATTAAATGCTCTAAATACTGTAGTGAAATCTGCTGACTTTGGGCGATATCTTTTAAGGGAATCGGTCCCTTTCCGTGGTGAAGGGCTAGCTCTAACAGTGCCCTGGTTCCATATTGTCCTCTAGTAGAAAGCTTCATTGACCCACCTCTTTGTTGACAATTATGACCAACATAGTCTATAATATCACAATGTAGAGGGATTGTCAATAGCCTTTTCCGGCTCAGTAGTAATGTTATGATACATGGTATACAGTTGGGGTAGAGAGAAGGGGTTGGGTGTCATCCATGCTCTTTGAGCCGCAATACAGCGACCAGGAGTTTGACGACTATGTGCTAAATCTTTTCAAGGAGGTATCTCCTGGCCATAACTTTATCGTGGGGATGGGAGACAACCTACCCTTCGATGCCAAGATTGAGCGGGTGGGCAGCCTGCTTTATGCACCTCTTTACATCCTCGCGCACCTCTTCCAGTGTGCCCCAGGTAAGGGTGTATGCGCAATCGACATTCCCTATCAGGCAAACCCTGCGACCGTACTTCTCCTTGACCTCCCCGAGGTCCATTCCCGCATTTGGGTCAATTGGGTGCAGGCCGTGAATGCCAGTATCGAGGATCATATCTATGATGGGCATGATATTACCATCGGTATGCTTCAAAACATATGCGCCCCGATTCTTAGCCTCGTTGACCAGCGCTTTTAGCACAGGGATAACATGCTTGGCAAAGTGTTCCCTCGACAACATGGGCCACTTTGTAGTGGCATAATCACCACCGAATAATATTATCTCAGCGCTGACCTCGATGCAGTTCCTGATATACCTCAGGTAGTAGTCGCGTATGAGCCCGGCCAGCCGGTCTACCAGGTCAGGATTTTTGACAAAGTCCATATAGTGAGCAGTCGCTCCCCGCACCTCGTTGGCAACATTGAAAGGGTCTTGAAAGGAAGCAATAATGGCCCTCTGCCCCTTGTATCTCTTCACCAACTCTGCCAGCATTTCGTATCTCCATGGCTCATCAGGGTCGGGAGGATGCCAGGTATCGAGGTCCTTCTCCGTCTTGATGGCTCCCTCCACAGGATGGGGTGAATCATACTCCGACGTCACCCACACAATCGTGCCCCATTGATTCCGGAAATGGGACGCACCCAAAATCTCAACCAAGTAGCCTGGGAGCCCCCTGTCGCTTACACCAACTGCATCCAAATCAAAATACTCAACCACATCGTCATCCGAAGAGCCGGGAAGTATCTCCTCTCTTATCTTTCTGTTGGGAGCCTCGTAGAACGGAACCCTACTGGCTCTTGAAGCTGGAGTGTCTTAAAAATCTGCTCCGCACCCGTTAGCGTCTTCATTTTCTGCCTCCTCAAAATGATTCTTAATGGTAGTCTGAAGGACAATAGAGTGGAGTAGACTACTGTATCAGAAGCCTGAATTTTTCCACTGCCTCGGCCGCATCCGCCGCGTAACAGTCAGCACCAATCTGGTCAGCCCAGCGTTGTGTACATACCGCGCCACCAATCGCCATCTTTACCTTGTCCCTCAGTCCAGCCGCTTTCAAAGCCTCTATTGTTCGCTCCTGAGCGGGCATGGTTACCGTGAGCAGTGCCGATAACCCCAGGACTTGGAAGTCATTTTCCCTAACCGCGGTGCAGAATTCTTCAGGAGTCACATCGACACCAAGGTCGGTTATCTCCCACTCGTTTGCCTTTAACATCATGAGGACAAGGTTCTTCCCGATGTCGTGAACATCGCCTTGAACAGTCCCTATCGCTGCCTTGCCAGTGTAGCCTGTAACTCCCTCTTGTTTCGTCAGCAACGGTCTCAGCAATTTCATTGCTGCCTTCGCTGCCTCCCCCGCCATTAGAAGCTCTGGTAGAAAAATCTCACCACCCCCGAGCTGCTCACCAACAACTTGCATCCCAGCGACCACATCCTTATTCAATATTTCCTGAGCTGGTATGTTAGCATCGATCGCAGCCCTGGTCAGCTCCTCGGTCTTGGCAATATCCCTCTCCACCAGGCTCTTCGCAATCTCACTTAAGTCAGCCATAGCCGTTTCTCCTTTCCTCACTATAAGTGTCGCTAGACCGATTTAGAACTAGCTGCTTCAATAATAATCATTTATTAGCATGGAGTTAACAACCCACACGGCATTAACCTAAATTGATATTATATCATAGCTATTAATAAGACCATTAGGAAATGAGTGTTGCTAAGCAATTTTATCAGCTACGGGATTGAGCCGGGAATCTCAATCCAATTGGATGCCTTGAAGGAAGAGTACATCAGGAATATAATACTGGTGGGGAATATGGATAAGTGAGCGCTCGTTAGAGGAAGGAGAAAATACGAGAGGGGTCATGTCCAAGATGCCATTCTTGCTTGAAACAGAAAACTACTTTCCCTCGGTCGCTTATATGGTATACTGATGTCAGTCTGGGGAACTATCAGTATTTAGTTAGGAGGATTAGTCTCCTTTGGAATAAGTAACAATGGGGATTGGGTTCTTCAGGAGCAAAGGATTGTGTTTGCCTTGCTCCCCGGTGACAAAATAGGTGTTACTCTTACCGAGAAATGCATGATGCGACCGCGTAAATCGCTGTCTTTTGCGATAGGAATAGGAGAAGGTTTCACCATTGAGAAGAATGTGAGTAGATGCCGCCATTGTGGTATGATTAACTGCCCTTATCGGGTGGATTAAGAAAGACGAGAACTATTGAGTGGTGGAGCTTGCTGTTATTGATGACAGACTGAATTCAAGGAATCCGATGTAGCTGAGGTGCTATAGTTGACTTATCAAATAGATTTCGAACCGGTGGGGCGGCGAGGTAACTACCCGGCTAGCCAATCGCTTTTGGAGATAGCGCGCCAACTGGGTGTAGACCTCATCAGCATTTGCGGAGGCGAAGGAACCTGCGGCCGCTGCAAGGTGAAGGGCCTGAATGGGAAAGCCTCACCGATAACCTCCGCTGAACGAGAGGTCTTCACCCCTCATGAACTGCGGGAAGGCTACCGCCTAGCCTGCCAGACCTTCCCGGGCAGCGATATAAAAGTGTATGTGCCACCCAAGTCCTTGAGCACTCCACAACGAACTCAGGTGGAAGGGCTGGAAATCCATGCTCGCCCTAACCCGCTCGTATATACTTATAAAATACAGTCGTTACCCCCCTCGCTGTCAGACCCGAGAGCCGATGCTGCTCGTTTGCTGGAGACACTCAACCAACAGTATGGTTTAGATTGCTACAGTATAGATTTTAGTGTCCTGCGTGACCTCTCCCCCAACCTGCGTGCATGGAACTGGCGTGCCCGGGTTTCCCTGCGCGGTGGGGAATTGGTTGCTCTCAGCCCCCAGTCCAGCTGCCAGCTTGGGCTAGCTGTGGACTTAGGCACTACCAAAGTTGCCGGCTATCTACTTGACCTGCAGAGTGGCCGCACCCTAGCCAGCAAAGGCATTATGAATCCGCAGATAGCCTACGGGGAGGACGTTATCGGTCGCATTGCCCGCACACGGGAATCACTAGCTGATGCGAAACGGATGCAGGAATTGGCTGTCGAGGCACTTAACCAGTTGGCTGCTGAGCTGTGTGCCGAAGTCAATGCTATACCGCAAGAAATCGTGGAGGCAGTGGTAGTGGGCAATACAGCGATGCACCACTTGTTGCTACGCCTGCCTGTACAGCAGCTTGCCCGCGCTCCATATGTCCCTGCAGTATCCGATGCCTTGGATGTTAAGGCCCGCGATGTAGGGCTAGACATTGCCGCGGGGGCTTATGTCCACCTGCTACCTAACATCGCTGGTTTTGTTGGCTCTGACCACGTAGCAATGTTGCTAGCCACAGAAGCCTGGAAAGCTAAGGAAGTGGTGCTGGCTCTTGACATCGGCACCAACACCGAGATAGCCCTGGTGAGCAAGGGCGAGATAGCCAGCGTATCCTGTGCCTCTGGTCCTGCCTTCGAGGGTGCCCACATCAAGCATGGTATGCGGGCTGCTGCCGGGGCAATAGAACATTTGCGGTTAGTAGATGACCGGCTGCAATACCATACCATTGCTGGAACTCCGCCGGTTGGTTTCTGTGGCTCTGGCATCCTTGATACCTTGGCTCAGCTCTACTTGAACGGCGTGCTGGACAAAAACGGAAGGATGGGGGAACACGCACGAGCGCGCACTTATGAGGGACAGCGCGAGTTCATATTAATAAGCGAGGAGGAGCGAGATGGAGCCCCGGCAATCACTATCACCCAGCATGATGTGCGGCAGTTGCAACTGGCCAAAGGAGCTATACGCACCGGAATCCAAGCGCTTCTGCAGGCAAAGGGGCACGCCGAGGAAGAGATTAAGCAAGTAATTATAGCTGGGGCCTTTGGCAGCTATATAGACGTGTCCAGTGCGGTAACTATTGGAATGTTGCCATCATTACCCCTGAATCGTTTCCGCCAAGTAGGGAACGCGGCCGGCACAGGGGCTAGACTAGCCCTGGTCTCCCGCAACAAGCGGGCTGAGGCACAAAAGATAGCGCGCAGGGTTCGTTACATTGAGCTAGCTAGCCTCCCAGACTTTCAAAGGCTATTCGTTCAAGCGATGTATCTCGGGTGATTCAAGCTGACACAAGAATAGAAGGAGGACATGGACTGATGAAGACAAGGGTATCAAGTGCCACGAAGGAGGTGCTTATCAGTGACGACCAGCCAACGGTATTGATAGGTGAGCGCATCAACCCGACGGGAAAGAAAAAACTAGCTGCCGCGCTGCTGGCTGGTGACATGGAGCTTGTGCGCAAGGAAGCCATAGCTCAGGTGCAAGCCGGTGCCGACATTCTGGATGTCAACGTTGGTGCATCTGGCGTTGACGAAACAAGACTGCTGCCCCAGGCTGTACAAGCTGTAATGGAGGCAGTGGATGTTCCCTTAAGTCTTGACAGCGACAACCCTAAGTCCCTGGAGGCGGCTCTCAAGATTTACCAGGGCAAGCCGATAGTTAATTCGGTCACTGGCCGGGAGCACTCCCTGAACGAGGTTTTACCCTTAGTCAAAGAATACGGAGCAGTGGTCATCGGCCTGACTATGGACGATGAAGGTATCCCTATGGACTCTGGCCGGCGCTTGGCCATCGCCCACAAAATCGTGGACAGAGTTGAAGTGCTGGGCATCCCGCGTGAAGATATCATTATTGATTGTCTGGCTCTAACAATAGCCGCAGATAGCAGAGCCGGCCTGGCGACATTGCAAGCTATCCGTAAGGTAAAAGCGGAACTAGGAGTTAACCAAACTCTGGGAGCCAGCAACATCTCGTATGGCTTGCCTGACCGTGATGTGCTAAACAGTGCCTTTCTGGCTCTGGCTATCACCGCGGGAGTAACCTGCCCCACTGTAGATGTAGCTAGAGTGCGCCAGGCTGTGCTGGCTACCGACTTGTTTCTTGGTCGCGATGGGTATGCTCAGCGCTACATTAAAGCTTACCGCCAACGCCAGTAACAACATACTAATTTGGACGTTTATCACATTTGGAGTATCTAAAGGGCTGCCAAGCCGCGTAACGCAGACGAGGCAAAAGCTATTAGGATTGACCGCCTATTCTTAAGAGCTGGATCTGGACCTAAGAAGGGAAAGGTTCAAGTGGTTGGTAGCTTCAATCCTCCTGCCGCTAAGATTATCTCCTAGCCTTTCTCTGAACAAGTATATGAGGCCCTGATACTTCAGCTCCACTGTAACCTATCTATCAATGATATTAATAGGCTGAGGGTGGCGATGGTG
>JAUVZA010000103.1 GCA_030602805.1 Dehalococcoidia bacterium
AATCTTCTTCGAGCTCGCTGGGGACTGGCCGGTAGAGATGAGCTACCTGGGGATGTCTTCGATAAAGTAATGGCCGGTGTGCTCTAGGAGGTAAGTTATGGCTCAAGAAAAAGAGACCTCGGGACCAGCATTGATAGCTGGCTTAGGGGGGGGCCTACTGGGCGCAACCCTTACCGCGCTACTTATGGCTAAACCAGCTGCGGCAGCTCCGCCAGAGGATAAGCTGGATTACATTTTAGAATGTCTCACACTTCTAGTCCCGGCACTCGCCGAATTAGCGGAAAGCAACGTCCAACTGAATGCATCGCTGCAGCAGTGGCTTGCTGCTCAGGGGGTAGAGCCCGGAGTAGAGGTTAGCATCAAAACAGCGTGGAAGGCCAAAGAGCCGGAAGAGATATATAGCGAACCCATCAGGTCAGTAGGCACCTTTGACTCTTATCTCATGGTCCCATGGATTGAGGGCAAGAGGTTCTTGCTTAAAGTGGAGTCCTCGCTTAACCAGGCAGTCAATGTTCAGGTTATAGGTAACCATGTTGACAATTTTAACACGGCTGTAAATATAAATGCGGTTATTCCCTGCCCAGCCAATTCAAATATCAGCACAGGCCTAGCCTGGGATGACTGGCACCCGTTTATCGGGGTCAGGCTAACAACCGCCATCGCCCCCACGGCCGGTATTTTAAGTATTTGGGCGGTGGTGCAGGAGTAGATAGATGGCAAATAAAGGATACGCCTTTTCCAGGCATGAGCTAATTAGAACACTGACTGCCTACTCAGGTATTACCACTGATGATGGTAATATTGGCGGTACAACTCTAAGAGACCGTAACCTCATAGGCAGGAACGACTTTGTTACAGAGAAAACTATACTGCTTATGACGGGTGACGCCCAAGATGAGGATAAGGGCGCAGTGTCATTTGCCCCACTCACTGGAATTATTACCCTCCAAAGCGCTGTTAGCGCCCAGATAAAGGCAGGCACTATCTTCAGGGTGCTTAATATCTCCTCGATTGAGATAGATGTCTCTACCATAAATACTAAGATAGGGAAAAATGTTGATGCTCCTGGCACAACCACTCTATTTGCCTACCTGGCATCTCTGCAAGCTCAAGTCGGCGAATTGAGTGGTGAAGCCATAGTTAATGGCACCCAGTCAAAGAACTGGAATGCCGCTGAACAGGACCTTGTTTCACTGGGGGCGGCCACAACCAAGTATAAGCTCCACTCACTCATTGTTGATATCAGCCAGCTAACGGCTACCGCTACCATAAACATAAGGCTTTATATGGATGTCAATGGCGTTGAAAGGAACCTTTATGACCAGCCCTTTGTTGTCGGCACTGACCCTGATGGCTGCTGGATAGTAAATGGAACAATAGGTATTCACGATATATTAAGGGTGGCCTGTCAGTCGGACAATGCCGCTGATGATGGCAAGGCTATCGCCTATACCTATATGCTGGAGGCAATGTAGTGGCGATGAGCTTACTTTTAACACCAAGGGTTATACGGGATATTGCCGCGGTAGAGCACTACAACCACTCAAGGTAAGGAGGTTTTGTAATGACTATAGAAACCAGGATAAACAGAATAGTGACCCTACTTAATAAGGTCAAAAGGTATAGTGAATTAGTCACCACCGATAATTTTGAAGAACAAACCTTGGCTGATATGAAGGGCAATGTGAAGAATATCTTAGATGAGGCCAAGGTAGAGATAGACCAAATAAAAAGCGAGGTGGATAACTGGTGAGCCTGCTCATTAAAACACCGCCGGCTCCTGCAAAGGCGGAAGATGTGACTACGCTGCCCCCACCGTCGGAAGCCCAGTTGAATAAAATTGTAAAACTAAGAGCTGGTGGTAGGGCAATATCAAAGGTTTACATCTGTATGCGAAACTCGAATAACGGCTTCGCTTGGGTCCAAATGGCAACATCAGAATAGGAGGTGGGGAAAAGTATGAGGAAATTTATCTAGTACTATGAATGGTTGAGCTAACAATTTTAGTATAGGAGGGTAAAAATGAAAGTTCCAAAAGGAACACCACTGGATTGGATCTGGGAAGATTTAGCCGATGCGGATATACCGGCTGAGATAGCCAGGGATAC
>JAUVZA010000073.1 GCA_030602805.1 Dehalococcoidia bacterium
GTCGCAATGTCTCCAGCTTTTTACCCTCCTCCGTTGGCTGCCCTTTATTAAGAACCATTATTGAAATCCTGCCAATCTTTTAAATGAAAACCCCCCACCCTGCCTAGGGACGAGAGGCTCTAAACCCCCTATTACTCTATCTTAATAAAATCTATAAATCTGTCTACAAACAATATTCTAGCTCTAGTGAATTATCACTGATAAAAGATACAACTCATTATCCATCAGCTTTATTATACCAGCCACAAGCTATAAGTGCAATCAGCTCAGGTTGCCAATTTCAGCATCAAGGCGCTATAATGCTTTAGCCACACATGATTAAGAAAGTCTTCCCCATTTTAGCCGTATCACTCTTTTCTGCCATGCTCGGAGTAGGGTTAGTAAGTCCCCTCCTCCCCCTTTATGCCCAGGACTTGGGAGCTAGCGGAACCCAGCTGGGTATAATTTTTGCCGCCTACGGTATTTCCAACAGCGTACTTATCCCTATCATGGGTAGGCTCTCTGACCGCAGGGGCAGAAAGCTATTTCTCTGCATTGGCCTCGCTAGCTACGCTATTATTTCGCTGGGCTATGTATGGGCAGCTAATGTCTCACAACTAACCTTAGTCCGTGTAATCCAGGGCGTGGCCGGGGCTATGATTATTCCCATCGCTTTGGCTTATATTGGCGACCTCTCCCCTGAGGGTGAAGAGGGGAAATGGATGGGCTACGCCAACGCTGCCTTTTTCGGTGGCTTTGGCATTGGTCCGCTTCTGGGCGGAGTGCTAACTGAGCGTTTTGGGATGAACACTTCATTCTATTCTATGGGTAGTCTTTGTCTGTTGGCTTTCCTGGTAGCTGTTCTTTTCCTGCCTGGGATAGAACAGAGGAAAATAGGAGAAAAGGGTCACCTTTCACTTAAGGACATGAGCACCAGCCCCATGGTCAGGGGTCTTTTTAGCTTTCGGCTGGTGCAAGCTGTAGGTAGAGGCGGCCTTATGACATTTCTGCCTATCTTCGCCGCCACATACATTGGCTTGGGAACTACTCTCATAGGAATACTGCTAACAGTTAACTTTCTGCCAATGATAGCACTTCTAGCGCTGGGAGGTAGACTGGCTGATAGATTCAGCAGGAAAGCCCTGGTAATTCTTGGCAACCTTACATACCTTATAACTGTGGCTTCGATTCCCCTAGCCAATACCTTCTGGCAGCAATTATGGCTGTGTTTCCCCCGTGCCATTGGCAGTGCAATTTCCATGCCGGCGGCTACAGCCCTGACTGTGGAAGAGGGCAGGAAATTCGGCATGGGTTCAACTATATCCATACTGATGATGGCAATGGGCATAGGCATGGCTGTAGGACCACCTTTAAGCGGGGTAATAGCCGATTCAGTGAGTATTAACGCAGTATTTTACTTCGGAGCGATTGTAGGACTCATCGGCACCGGTCTATTTACGTGGTTTACTAGGTGATATTACAGTAGTCTGCTTTGGTTAGATGGTGGACAATACTGGACAGTTCCTGAACTTTTCTTTGAGAGGAAATAGCTCATTCCAAATTGGGGAATCTAGCGCTGAGGAAGAAGAGTAACAGGAACGACTACAGACACTCAGGGAGGATTCCTGTTTCAGCTTTGTTCCTGAAGGCGCTGCGGTAAATACTTTTCCAGGCATTCATTCTGGGCAATGCAGTTTTTCGGTGGCCTAGGCTAGAGTTTCACTAGCTAATCGGCTGAAGGGGGAGCATAGGGTGGCTCTTTGACCTGCCGTTCAAGCACTTCATACCAGGTATAATCCACGAGAGCTACGTCGTTTGAGTCTAGGGCTTGTACATAATAGGTGTTACCATCCGGTGTCCTATCGCCTACTGTAATATTTAGGATATCTCCATCCTCCAGGGTTAAGATTATTTCCATTTGTGGTTGAGCTAAGCCGAATTCAGCGAGCTTTTCCTCCGTGGCATTTCTGGCAATGACTCTTTCTGTCCCGGGACCAGTTAAAAGAAGCTCTATGCCTCCTCCCCATCGTGCCACATCTACCTCAGACCTCTGGGGGTCATCAAAGTACCAGGGGAACTTACCCTCTTCTTTTATTCTGATAAATGACTCACTCATATTCTCACGGGGAAGCCGTATTTCAATATGCTGTATTTCACCCATTTTAATATCCCATAAAAATACTCTTGGTTCCACCTTTGGAGGCGGCTCAGAAGTATTGAAAAGGTAAAAATAGCCGCCTAGAGCAAGGAGAATAGCAAGCAGAACAAGGATGCTTCTGAGTCTCAAACGATTTTCTCCCCGAGATAAGTTCCTTTTACTACCTTCTCCGCCACCAGATGACGCCTCCTATTACCAGCACTAGCAGTGGCAGCAGGCCTATACTGGAATAATTAATAAACCTTGTTGCCTCTGGACTAACAACCAGTCTGCGGAATGGCATGACCTTGCGCTCGATTGAAATTAGCTCCGTCCCGACGGTAAGCCCGCTTACTGCGTTGAGGAAGAGGTCACCGTTGTTGCCGCTATAGAAATGCTCGTTTGAAGCGAAGTCAGAATCACCAATGACCATCAGGGTACTCCCTTGTTCCCCATCAGCTTCACCAGTCGGAGGAGTGTAAATGAGAAAGCCAAGAAACAGGGGGCCCTCCAGGTCTATTCCCTCATCAAATTCAGCTTCTTTTAAGGGGTCAAAATCCTTTTCCAGCCAGCTATTCTCGGTCGTCCACAGCAGCATAAACATTTGAACCTGGCCCTCCTCACTTATCCAGACAACCTGTCCGCTACCATCCTCCATTTGAAGGAGTTGAGGCGTATACTCGGGTTGAGGGATTATAGCGGTAGCCCCAGGGAAGTAGGTCCTGGCGAAACCGAAGTAATTTCTTTCCCGTGTTACCAGAGGGGTGTTCTGATTGGGGGAAACATAAGATGATGGGTCGATAACGATTCCATCCTCTATCTTAACCCCCCAGGAAGAGAGTAATTGCTCAATCTCTTGCGGAGGGTTGGGGTTTATGAGAATCAGTGCCTGTCCGCCACTTTCCAGGTAACTCTGGATAATATCGACCTCGCTGCTGGTTAGTGACTGCTGTGGTGCGGCGATTACCAATGCAGCACAATCCTCGGGTATACTGGGAGTAATCTGAAGATTCAGTGTCTCTACCTTAAAGAGGTTATCGAGCAACTCTTCCCTGGCGTAGCTATACTCAGAGTAAATGTCACTCTCACCGTGCCCGGTGAGGAAGTACACCTTTCTCTGGACAGTCCCGGTGACCTCCAAAATGGCACTGGTAAAGGCGTGCTCTGCTTCCACAGGAACAATCTGCTCTTCTATTAGTGCGGAGTACTCCGGGAACAATACCATCCGCTTTCCGCTATCTCCTTCAAATACGATGGTCGGATACCTGTATTCTGCCAGGATTAGGGTCGTGCCATACTCTCTTGCCACGTCGGGATTCTCAGCCGGGTCAATAGATTCTATGCTCAATTGGTCGGTATAGTTCTGGTATTCTCCCAGCAAATTAACGGCGTATTCGCCGATAGGCTCACCGGGGATATAGAAGGCCATAATCTGCACCGGCGTTTCCAGCCCGCCGAGAACCTCCTTTGTCTGCGAGGTGAGAGTGAACTGCGCCACACCGGTGACGTCAAAACGGTGATAGTTTCCGATACTAATAGCGTTAACAAAAAGGATGATACCGATGAAGATTGAAGCCATTACCGTAGTGCTAACGCCAAACCTCCCACGCCTACCAATTAGGGCACGGCTTACTTGCCTGAAGTCAATGATAAAGGCTGTGGCCAGGAGTAGTATTCCCAGCACCAGGACACCCCAAGCTGTGTATCGAATGCCGGGCAGCAGCAGCATAACTACGAGACCTATCAGCAGGGCTACCAGTCCGAGCCCGGCGATTAGCCCGGAAAACCTATAACCTCTGGGATTAGTCGGCATTTAACTCCACCTGCTGTTTTCGAGAGACCTTATCGCTAGAAATAGAAACAACACCGTGATACTTAGATAATAAATTATACCTCTGGTATCAATCATGCCCCTCATAAAGTCAGGAAAGTGATAGGATAGCGACACGTAGTTAATGACCTCTCCCAGAGCTTCAGGAAGTAAGTCGGCTGCCGCGCCTGCGAACCACAAGGCACCGAGAATTCCCCCGGCGACCACTGCTGCTACGAGCTGGTTTGAGGTCAGTGACGAAGCAAACAATCCCACTGCCAGGGAGGCACCGCCCAGAAGAAAGAGTCCGAGGTAACCAGTGGCAATGGGTCCCCAATCAGGGTCGCCGAACCACATTAAGAGAAGGGGATAATAAAAGGTGAGCACCAGCATTGCGGTAAGCATGCCCAGGCTGCCTAAGAACTTCCCCGCTATTACCTCGCTGTCTCTCACCGGTGCCGTGAGCAATAATTCCAGAGTGCCCATTTTCCTCTCTTCAGCCAGCAAACGCATAGTGAGCACTGATGCCAACAATAGTAGCAGGATACTGCCAATTCCTAAAAAACCCCTGATGCTGGTTTCATAATAGGTGTCTGAGCTGATACTAAAGAAGAAGCCGGTAAGCACCAGAAAGATGCCAGTCACTACGTAGGCCATAGGCGATGCCAGGTAGGACTTGAACTCCCTGAGGGCGATAGTTGTGGTGTTTTTCACTGGCTCGTCTCCCCCTCAGTGGTTAACTTAAGGAAAATGTCCTCAAGGCTCATTTCTATAGATTCAAGGGAGAGCAGAGTCCAACCGCCCTGGACTATGGTCTCCATTATCTTGCCACGAGGGTCTTGCCCGGCAGAGCATTCAACAATGTAGTGAGAGTCTTCGTAGCTGACCTGAAGAATACCCTCGATCTGGCGCAGACGCTCAGCCACTTTTCCAGAGGGGCCTTCTACTTCCAATCGGATACGCTTTGAACCGCTTATTAAGGAGGAAAGATTCTCAATACGGTCCTCGGCTACAATCCTGCCCTCATTTATGATAATCACCCGCTCACATGTCATACTTACCTCGGAGAGGATATGGGTAGAGAGAAGGATGGTGCGTTCCTTGCCCAGTTCCTTGATGAGCTGTCTGGTCATAGCTACCTGAATGGGGTCGATGCCTATCGTTGGCTCATCCAGAATCAATACCTCCGGCTCATGGATAATCGCTTGAGCCACACCAACTCGCTGCCTAAATCCCTTTGATAGCTTTCCAATAAGCACATCGATATATTCTTCGAGGTGGCATATATCCACCACCTCTTCTATTCTGGTCTTTATCCTATTTTTATCTAAACCCCTGAGTCTGGATGAGAAGTCAAGGTAAGAGCGGACAGTCATGTCGCGATATAAGGGCATCGCCTCTGGGAAATAGCCAATGTGCTGACGCGCCTCCAGGGAATGGCTGATTATGTTATAGCCGGCGACCCATACATCACCTCGGGTTGGTGCCAGGAATCCGGTAAGGATGCGCATCGTAGTCGTCTTCCCCGCCGCATTGGGGCCGAGGAAGCCTACGACCTCTCCCCTTTCCACATTGAAGCTAATATTGTCTACAGCGAGACGTTTTCCGTAATATTTTGTTAAATTTTCAACCCGTATCACTTCTCTTGTGCCTACCTTCATTAATCGGAAACAAATAATACTATACCAGCCACCTTATTTTTTTTCCAGTTGCCAATTTATCCAGGCATAGGTTTCAGAATTAAATCCGTTCTTAAGTCCGTGCCACCCTACTTTATGGGATTTTATTTCTGCCAAAAGCCAGACATCGAGAGCCTGAGCCTTCAGTTTTTGCAACGGCTCCTCCTCTATCTCCCGGGCGTCAATCTTCTCTGACACCATTAGAAGATAGTAGAATGTTTGAGTTTCATCTGATGTGAAGTCGCTTTCGGGGGTTGTATATGATAAGGGCTCACTTACCTCAAAAGTAGCCAGGCTAAATGCTATATCATCGAACCATGGAGGTAAAACGCCGCGAGGCAGCCAGCCAAGGTCTTCTACCATTCCCTCAGATTGTTTATCCTGCCATATTCCAGTGATAAGCTGCTTATTCACATCCCCTTTTTCATATATCTTCTGTACATCCTCTGTGCTTAGTAAAACGCTATGAATATGAACCTGCTCGGCCACCGGGGGCACTCTTTCGGCTAGATACTCCTGGAAGCGAACAGTCAATAGGCTAGTAGCTATAATTTCTTTGTACTCAGGGTCCGAGAGTCCGATTTCATTAAGTAACTGGCGGTACCACTCCATAAATTCACTTTCTGAAATAGTTTCGCTCTCTCCACGGGCTATTCTCCTCAACTCCTGGTCAATCTCCTCCAGGCTAACTTCGCCAACATACCGTGGTGCCACTATTTTAATGAGCTGTTCGTTAGTAAGCCGCTGAAGCATAACCATAGGATCAGCGCCAGCCAGCCGAGTTCTCATCAGAAAGTAGTCCATGTTTATAGAAGTGTCATCCACGGTAATTATGATGCTGCGGAAAGGTGCCGAATTTGTATAAAGGCTGACGCCTACTATAATCAGGATTAGAGTGATAACCACCGAGGTAATAATAATTGCTGTCCGTCTCCATTCCGGGCCTCTAGCTATAGCTTTTGGACTTGGTGCTTTACCTGCTGGGTTATTACCTGATGACTTTTTTTCAAATTGAGGCATGCCTTCTTTACTCCTATAAGGTATTTAGAGCGATTTGCTAAATAATTTGATTCAATAGATATTCTAGATTATTTACTATGGGAGGAACAGAGAGCTCTGGCAAGTGAATAAACAGCCTCTCTTCCCCCGTCGCTAATTTTGACAATCAGGCCTATTAGTCTACCCAAAAATTAACGAGCTAGACTCGGTGGCACGCCACCCAGTGCTCACCACCAATGTTCCTCAATTCTGGCTCTTGCTCCTTACAGATGTCAATTGCCATACGACATCTGGGGTGGAAACGGCAACCAGGAGGGGGATTAATCGGGCTGGGCACTTCGCCAGTTAACAGAATCCGCTTCCGCTGGCGGTCAACCACCGGGTCAGGTATAGGAACTGCGGACAGCAAGGCAATAGTATAAGGGTGAAGCGTATTATCATAAAGCTCATCGCTATCCGCAATCTCCATAATCTTGCCTAGATACATCACTGCCACCCGGTTGCTGATATAACGAACTACCGAAAGGTCATGAGCAATAAATAGATAGGTCAGCCCAAGTTCCTCTTGGAG
>JAUVZA010000009.1 GCA_030602805.1 Dehalococcoidia bacterium
TCATCGGGTGCTTGCCTTCGTCTATAGTAGCTTTGATGGTTGTGTGCCCGTGCCAGGAGAACTTGATATCCGTAGTCAGGCTTTACTCAATAGGGCCAAGGATACACTTAGCACAATGGATGGGCTTCTTTACCATTGCCATTTTAGGGAAGCAATACGGTCGGCTATGTCCCTGGCTCAGGAGGCTAATCGCTACCTAGATGAGAAATCCCCCTGGAAAACAATAAAACAGGATAGGCAGGCTTCGGCCACGGCTTTATATGTGGCGATTTCAGTGCTCTCCTGCCTTAGAACAGTGCTGTATCCCTTTCTACCCTTTAGCTCGCAGAGGTTGCACGAGTTCCTCGGCTTTAAGGGCAGCGTAGAGGACGATGGCTGGCAGTTCCACTCGCCATCACCGGGGCAAAGGTTACTTCCCCCTGAGCCCCTGTTTTCTAAATTGGATGAAGAGTTGGCAGATGAGGAAACTAGTCGTTTGGGGCATGCCCATTTCCAGTAGATTCGTATATCACACTGATTTACCTAGTAGTCGAGAAAGGGGGAATCTTGCAGCTAAGTAAAATTTATGAACCCATTCAGCAAGATTTAGCTAAGGTAGAAGATATGATGAAGTCAGTGAGCAAGGCTGACTTCTCTTGGCTGCCTAAGCAATTAGCCCATGACCTAAAGGATAGTGGCAAGTTAGCTGAGTTGTTAACCCATAGCCTAAAGGGTGGTGGCAAGAGGATTCGTCCGGCGCTTACTCTACTGTCGGGCAAGTTTTATGACTATAACCTTGATTACCTTCTGCCGATGGCTACGGCCGTTGAGATTTTGCATACCGCTACCCTGGTTCATGATGACGCTATTGATAAATCTCCGGCTCGCCGGGGCAGGCCGACGATTAATAAGGTGTGGGATGATGATAAGGCAATACTCCTGGGGGACTACCTATTTGCTAAGGCAGGAGAGCTGGCGGCTACTACTCAGAATCTGCGAGTAACAAAGCTCTTAGCCCAAACCCTTATGACTATTACCAGCGGAGAGTTAGCTCAGAGCTTTAGCGCTTTTAACCTGGAGCAAACTCGCCAGCACTACTTGCAAAGAATTTCCAGTAAAACCGCCTCTCTGTTCTCCTTAGCTACCGAGTCAGGAGCTATTTTGAGTCAAGCTCCGGGAAAGTCGGCCAAGGTTCTAAAAGAGTATGGCTATAACCTTGGTATTGCCTTTCAAATCGTGGATGATATTATGGACTTTATTGGGACTGAGGAGGAAATGGGCAAGCCCGTAGGCTCAGATTTAGCTCAGGGCACCCTTACCCTGCCAGCAATGCTGCTTCTGGAGCATTATCCTGAGGATAATCCAGTAAAAGAATTATTTCAAAATAGGGATAGGCAGAAAAATATAAAGCTGGCAATAGAATTAGTTCGTAGCTCGTCAATTGTTCAAGAATGCTATACAGTTGCCTCAGATTATTGTGCCAAGGCTTGTCGTAATCTTAACCTGTTACCAGACAATGCCAGTCGTCAATCGCTAATAAATTTAGCCGATTATGTAGTAGCGCGGAAAAGATAGCAGTGTCAAGGTCCATATTACTCTCCCTCAACCCGAATAGCGTCCTCATATTCTACCGAAAAAACCCGCTTGCCTTGAGAATACCCACGAATCAGCCCGATATAGGTAACTACACAACCACTACCATCAGTCTTGACTTTATTAACTACAAGCTCAGGGGAAATAGACCTTTCTGTAATCTCAATCACGCCAATATCGCTCTCTGCCCATTACTTAGATAACGGTCTCTCCTACCAGAGGACTTTGGGGAACTTGACTCACTCCTGATTAGGTGGAGGCCGGGGCTTGTTTTGGGAGAAATCGGGGGGAGGCTCTGGTCTTCTTAGACACGGGCTTGGTTTTAGCCGAAGTCTTCTCTGGTGCAGCAGTAGGTGTGACTGAGGCTTTTGGCACGTCCGCTGATGTAGATTCCTTAAATAGCGCTTCTAGCTCATCACCCTCTAAGGTCTCTTTGGCAATGAGCTTTTCCGCAATCTGCTCTAGTGTTAGCTTATTTTCGGTTAGAACCCTCTTGGCTACTCTATGAGCGTTCCGGATAATCTTATTGACTTCTTCATCAATGGTGTCGGCTACCTTATCACCATAGTCCTTTTGCTCAGCGATTTCACGGCCGAGGAAGACCATCTCCTGCTTGTCTCCAAAGGTTCGTGGTCCCAGTTTGTCGCTCATGCCAAAATTAGTTACCATCTTGCGGGCAAGCTCAGTTGCTCGCTTGATGTCGTCTTGAGCCCCGGTTGTCATCTCATTAAAAATAAGTTGCTCAGCAGCCCGCCCCCCGAGCAGCATAGCTAATTCGTCATTAAAATAAGAGCGTGTCGGTAGGTATCGGTCTTCTGTTAATGGCTTGGTGTAACCAAGCGTCATCCCTCGAGGTATTATGGTGATTTTGCGCGGTGAGTCAGCATTGGGCAGCATCTTGCCCACAAGGGCGTGTCCTGCTTCGTGATAGGCAGTAATTTCCTTCTCTTTAGGACTTATCCGCCGGCTCTTCTTCTCCGGACCAGCAATTACCCGGTCTATGGACTCTTCAAGCTCCGGCATCTCAATAGTTTTCTTATCTCGCCTCGCAGCCAGAATAGCTGCCTCATTGACCAAATTAGCTAGGTCAGCACCACTAAAACCGGCTGTCTGCTTGGCCAGCACCTCTAAATCGACTGATTCATCCAGTGGTTTACCATTGGTATGAATCTTAAGAATTGCCTTACGACCGTTAATATCCGGCCGGTCAAGGATTATTCGTCGGTCAAAGCGACCGGGGCGAAGCAAGGCTGGGTCAAGTATATCCGGCCGGTTAGTAGCCGCCAGAATAATTACGCTGGTATTGGTGTCAAAGCCGTCCATCTCCACCAGAATCTGGTTGAGGGTTTGCTCTCTCTCATCATGACCGCCGCCTAGCCCAGCACCACGATGACGACCTACAGCATCAATCTCATCAATAAAGATAATGCACGGGGTATTGCGTTTAGCCTGCTCAAAGAGGTCACGCACCCTTGAAGCACCGACACCAACAAACATTTCTACAAATTCGCTACCACTGATAGAGAAGAAGGGTACTCCGGCTTCACCAGCTATCGCCCGAGCCAATAGCGTCTTTCCTGTACCTGGTGGACCTACTAGTAGCATGCCTTTTGGAATGCGTGCCCCCAGAGTCTGGAACTTCTCACGCGATTTGAGGAAATCTACTACTTCATGTACCTCTTGCTTGGCTTCCTCTATCCCGGCTACATCATCAAAGGTTACTGTTGGTGTATTAGCCGGAAACAATCGGGCTCGGCTACGACCAAAACTCATAGCCTGCCTATTAGCTCCCTGTGCCCGGCGAAATAGAAAGAACAACAAACCGCCAATGAATATAAGGGGAAGAAAAGCAAGTAATACCCCACCCCAGTCAAATCCTGATGGTTCAACTTTATAATCTACCCCTTTAAGATTAAGCCCAAGTTCCTGGAGGTCAATATAATTAAGGTTACCTATAATTGCCCTTAACTCTGTACCATCAACAGTAGTAATAAGCAGCATATCCTCGTCTATTACCAGCTCCTTAATCTCATTTCCTTGCAACCTAGTTATAGCTTCGTCTAAGCTGATTTCAGTAGGTCCTCTAGACGCAAATAGAAATTGAAAGAAAAGAGCTATTCCAACGAGTATAATGGCTATATATATTAAACTCTTCCAACTCAGTTTCATCCCTCACCCCGAACAGTAATTAACTCCCAGTTGAACTTACTTATATTATACCAGAGATTGTTTATCAAGGGAAGTTTGAAGAAGCTAGATTAACAAATGACCTCAAATTTAGATAAATGCGATTCAAGGCGATTGATGTTAGCCAGTTTTCAGCAAGGTATTGTAGGTCGCTTGTAGAAGCAGTGCATCCTCTTCCAGGTTGGGGCTTTCGCAGATAACAATACCCTTGGCCTTGTAATCCTTTAGTGCTTTAAGGAGTTCAGCATACTGAAAATCTGACTCCTTTAGGTTCAGATGCTTTATTTCTCCCTTTCCCCCATAAGCTATGCCAGAAACGTGAATATGCATATTATCCAAGGCAGCTCGGCCTAACTTCTCTTCGATTTGTAGCAGGATAGAGGCAAACTCACGGTAAGAATTGAACCCTCCGGTTCGAGCATGCCAGTGAGCAAAGTCTATACAGATGCCTAATCCTTCTAATTCGGTGCATAAGTTGAGCATTTCTTCCATTGTTCCGAACTGACTAAGCTTACCCATAGTTTCTGGTCTAATACATACCCCATTATTTTCCTCTCTAAGCTGTGTCAGCGTTTCTCTCAAGTGCTTTTTTACCGTATTATAGACTTTTTCAGGTGAGTCACCGAGATAAAAAGCGGGGTGAAAAACAATGCTCTCAGCTCCACATAGCCAGGCGATACGGGCTGTCTGCAGTAATCTTTCCTGGCTAGCCTCTATCTTTTCTGACTCATGGGCGTTAAAGTTGATAAAATAAGGAGCATGAGCTGATAGCTTTACCCCTGTTTTGGCTGCCGTTTCGGCTACTAGGTGAGCACCCGCCTCACTCATTCTTACGCCCTGGACAAACTCCATCTCCAGGCAACCCAGCCCAAGCTCAGCGATACGCTCAATACCTGACTGGGTGGATTTAATTTTGGTGCTACGAGGAACGCCTGCCGTCCCAAAAAACAACCCTGTCATTTATTCCTATCCTTTAAATTGCTTCTGAAGGTCTTGGCATATATAAGTATACCACAGTGGTTGAGGCTAACAAGAATATTCTCGCCGTGCCCAGATAAATGCTTAACAATTCGCTAAAAATCCTGTTAAAGAAAACAACCTCACTTTAGAAAGCAAATATTGTGGTAAATAAGGTAGCCAATTAGTTAAAAATAAGGTCAAAAAGGACTTGACTTTTGCCATTTGGCAAATTATACTTTTAATTATGAATGATATTGGTAAGAATGATTTAGGCAAAATAATCAAGCAGCAGAGAATTACAATACCGCTAACACTACAGGAGTTTGCGGCTAAGTCAGGTGTATCATCATCGCACCTGGGTCGTATTGAGAGAGGAGAGCGTTTCCCCTCAGCTCATATTCTGCAAAAAATCGCTACACCTTTAGGCTTTGAGGAAGATGAGCTATTTACTTTAGCTGGCTACCTATCTCCTCAACCTCACCGAATAGCTGAGGAAGACCCAAGCTATAGTGGTGGACGAGTAGACCCCTATGTGGCCAGGGTGCTAGCCCAAGAGCCAGTTGATGTGCAGCGCGCTGTCATCGGAATCCTCACTATCTTAAAGAGCCTGGCTAAGAGCATAGTCAAAGAGAATCTTTAACAGCAAGTTTGAGCAATGCTCACCCTGGCAAAAGTTCTTATCCTGATTTTATAGCCCCCTTCGCTTTTCCCGACTAAATGCCCTTACTGCATAACCTTATCCCCCCATCCTCTGACACAAGACGAGTCGCCCCGGGAGATTCCCCCTTGATAAATGTATGCCCTGGGAGTATAGTTTAGCTTTAGATAATGGAAGTGGATAAGAAAAATTTGAAGCCATCTATTGGGCCCAGCGCTTTATTACTATTGACCAAATTAAGTAATTTTCTCGCCGAGCAGGATATTCAATCGTATGTCGTCGGTGGGTTTGTGCGTGATGTGCTGCTGGGGAGAGATATGGCTGATATTGATATTGCTGTTGCGGCAGATGCACTGGAAGCTGCCCCCAAGGTAGCTGCTGCTCTTGGCGGTAAGTATGTCCTGTTGGATAAGATAAGTAGGATGGGCAGGGTAATTTTGGTTAATAAAGGAACACCCTCAACTAAAGGTCAATGGAAGCTTGATTTCTCCACAGTTAAAGGCGCCATCGAACAGGACTTGGCACGGCGTGATTTCACTATAGATGCAATGGCAATTGACCTTAGTCAGTTAGGGAAGGATTATACCGATGTTCCACTTATAGACCCCTTTAATGGTTGGGATGACCTTCACCAGGGTGTGATTCGGACTGTTGCCGAGACGGCTTTTGAATCGGATGCAGCTCGTTTACTACGAGCGATGCGTTTAGCTGCCGAGCTTGATTTTAGTATTGATAAGGAGACCGAGTCTCTAATTCAACGCTACTCTTACCTTATAGCCAGTGTAGCTGGTGAGCGGGTAAGAGAAGAGCTGCTTCGACTACTGGCTATTCCTCAAGCCGGACAACTTTTGCCCTACCTTGATAAGTTGGGTTTAATCACAGCGATGATTCCAGAGCTGGCTCAGACAAAGGGGGTTGAGCAGCCCAAAGAGCACTTCTGGAATGTTTTCCACCATTCTCTTAAGACAGTAATTGCTGTTGACTTCCTGCTCAGGCAGGGAGCTTGGCTGAAAGACTCTGGTGAGGAATATACCAGTGAGGGAGTCTTGGCTGCCGCCCCGTGGTCAGCAGAGCTGGCTCAGCACTTTGACCTTAAGGTTAGTAGCGGCAGCACCAGAAGGTTACTACTCAAACTGGCAGCACTTCTTCATGATATTGCCAAACCTCAGACTAAAGCCATTGATGCCCGGGGTCGGCTGCGTTTCTTAGGTCATGCCAAGGAGGGAGCAGTAATAACAGCTGCTATCCTGGAAAGGCTAAGGTTTAGTGCCAAAGAAGTAAAGCTGGTGGAAACTATGGTGAGGTATCACCTTCGCCCGGGGCAGATGAGTCAAAATGAACTTCCCTCGCATAGGGCTATCTACCGTTACTTTCGCGATACTGAAGAGGCTGGCATTGATATACTATTTTTGAGCCTGGCTGACCATCTAGCCACTAGAGGACCACAACTAAATATGGCTCACTGGCAAGAGCATAGCCAAATAGTGGACTATGTATTGACTCAGCGCTTTGAGCAGGAGGCTTTGGTTGTCCCCCCTAAGCTGGTTGATGGGCATGATTTAATCAATATCTTTGGTATGAGCCCGGGACCTAAAATTGGAGAATTTCTGGAGCAAGTGCGTGAGGCGCAAGCCGCCGGGGAGGTAACTACTAAACAGGAGGCTTTAGATCATCTAAAATATTTATTAACCTCAAAAGTTGAGATTTTGGGTGAAGACTGAGCAGAGTTTCTTTGTCATTGCGAGCCAAAGCCCTGAGTGTAGCGAAGGGACAGCGAAGCAATCCCTTTTCAGAGATTGTGGAGCCTGTCAAGAGATTGCTTCGGGACTCTGTCCCTCGCAATGACAGGTGAGGAATCATGCTCCTCGTAATGACGTGTAAGGTGGCAAAGCCAAGTTACATTTCAATCGCTATTTTAGGGTAGAAAGGGAAGCATGGTAGAAGCAATACAAAAGCAAGATGAAATGCCCAAAGCCTATGAACCAAAGAAGATTGAGGCTCAGTGGTATAAGTTCTGGCTGGAGAAGGGCTACTTCAAACCTAAGATAGACCCGGGAAAGAAGCCCTTTGTCATCATCATGCCGCCACCAAATGTTACCGGTGAGCTTCATATCGGACATGCCTTAACTGCCACTCTAGAGGACATTATGACCCGCTGGCATCGGATGAAGGGCGACCCTACCCTATGGCTTCCTGGCATTGACCATGCCGGCATCGCTGCCCAGGTAGTAGTGGAGCAACTGTTAGCTGAAGAAGGGCTGAACCGCCATCAGCTAGGCAGGGATAAATTCCTGGAGAGGATGAAGCAGTGGGCGAAAAAATGCCGTGAGACCATCGCTGAGCAACATCAGAGACTGGGTGCTTCCTGCGATTGGAGCCGAGAGTGTTTTACTCTGGATGAAGGACCAAGCCGGGCGGTGAGAACGGCTTTTGTTCGTCTGTATCATAAGGGATTAATCTACCGCGGAGAACGGATTATCAACTGGTGCCCCCGCTGTGCTACTGCCCTCTCCGACCTTGAGGTAGAACATAAGGAGGTAACCGGGCATCTATATTATGTCCGCTATCATCTAGCCGAAGGCGATAAAGATTTTATAACAGTAGCTACCACTCGACCTGAGACCATACTCGGTGATACTGCTGTCGCCGTCAACCCCAAAGATAATCGGTTCAAGGCTATGCTCGGCAAGAAGGTTATCCTGCCCGCAGTGAATCGACTAATACCGGTTATAGCCGATGAGGCGGTTGACCCTAATTTTGGCACCGGGGCAGTTAAAATAACCCCAGCTCATGACCCGGTGGACTTTGAGATAGCTCAGCGGCAGGGACTGCCTCTAGTAAATATACTAAACTCAGATGCTACTATGAATGAAAATGCTGGACCCTATGCTGGGCTTGACCGATTTTCCTGCCGTGAGGCTATACTATCCGACCTAGAAAAAGACGGACTCCTGGTAAAGGTTGAGCCCTATGCCCACTCAGTGGGACACTGCATGCGTTGCCAGACTGTTATTGAGCCGATAGTCAGCAAGCAATGGTTTATCGATACACAACCCTTAGCTCAACCGGCTATTAAGGCAGTCACTGACGGGCGTATTACCATTATTCCCCAGCGCTTTACCAAGGTCTACCTCAACTGGATGGAGAATATTCGCCACTGGTGCATCAGTCGCCAGCTATGGTGGGGACACCAAATCCCGGTGTGGTATTGCCACGACTGTGGGAAGCAAACGGTAACTATTGAAGACGCCAGAGCTTGTAGCCACTGTGGCTCAGCCAATATAGAACAGGACCCGGATGTTCTGGATACCTGGTTTAGCTCGGCGCTATGGACTCACTCTACCCTGGGCTGGCCTGATGATACCGAGAGCCTAGGCTACTTCTACCCGACGGCAGTGATGGAAACCGGCTATGACATCCTCTTCTTCTGGGTAGCTAGAATGATTATGATGGGGCTGGAGGATACTGGTGATATTCCCTTTAGCATTGTTTACCTTCACGGTCTGATACGCGATGAGAAGGGACAAAAGATGAGTAAGATTAAGGGCAATGTGCTTAATCCAATTGACACTCTGGAGAAATATGGCACCGATGCCCTGCGCTTTGCCCTATCCACAGGCACAGCACCGGGAAACGACATTAAGCTAACCCCGTCAAGGCTAGAAGCTGGCCGCAACTTTGCTAATAAGCTGTGGAATGCTACCCGATTTGTAGTCAGGAGTATCGAGCCAGAGCGCACCGATATGAAAATTCAGTGGAGCCTGCTTCCAGTAGAAGACCGCTGGATTTTATCACGGCTTAATCGCACTATAGCTAGTGTTACCAGTCTGATGGAAGGCTTCCAGTTTGGAGAAGCGCTAAGGCAAATTTATGATTTCCTGTGGGGTGAATTCTGTGACTGGTATATTGAAATAGCCAAGATTCGCCTTCGCTCCAGCGTGAAGGAAGCGTTATCACCTATTCCTGTCCTGACTTATGTCTTGGAGACATCACTCCGCTTGCTGCACCCATATATGCCCTTTGTCACCGAAGAGCTGTGGCAAAACCTTAAGCAGCATCTGCCTCCGGATTGGCAAGCAACTGAATCAATAATGGTAGCTACCTATCCTGAAGCTGATGAGGCAGCTATTGACCCCGAAGCAGAGCGAATTATGGAATCTATAATAGAAATAATACACTCTATCCGCAATACTCGGGCTCAATGCAAGGTTGAAAGCACCAGGTGGATTGAGGCACAAATCTATGCTGGTAAGCTTAAACCAGCTATCACCCCTTATTCTCAGGTTATACAGACCCTAGCTAGGGCAAGGCCAGTTACTTTTTTGGATAGCCGACAAGAAGGTCAATTAAGCGGAAATGCCCTAGTATTAGTGCTAAAAGAGGCTGAGGTAGTTATATCGATGGAAAGCACGATTGACCCAGAAGTTGAGAGGAAGCGGTTGCAGCAGGAAATCAAGCGAAGCCAAGCCGAGGTGGCTCGTCTTGAAGCCAGACTCAACGACAGAGCCTTTCTGGCTAAGGCACCGCCGGCTATTGTGAATAAGGAGCGAGATAAATTGGCGCTCAGAAGGGATGAGTTAGAAAAGCTCAAACAAAAATCATTAAATTTTGAGGAGGGATAATGTACGAGAAAATACTTATTCCGCTGGATGGCTCTAAAATAGGTGAGGCTGCTTTACCGTATGTTGAGGAACTAGTGTCCAAGCTGTCACCAAGGGTAAAGGTAGAACTTACTCTCCTTCAGGTGGTATCATTCCTAACTCACTATGCTGTCGCTGGGGAGGCAGCAACTCCGATTTTCTACACTGAGAAGGAGATGGAGCAAATCCAGCAGGAAGCTAGAGACTACCTTAATAGGGTTGGTGAAGGCATAAGAGGTAAAAGAGTCAGTGTGGAGATTAGAGTAGGAATTGGTAGTGCTGCCGACGAGATTATTAAAGCCGCTGACGAAATTAATGTTGACCTAATTGCTATGTCAACGCACGGACGCTCAGGTATAAGTCGGTGGGCTTTCGGCAGTGTTACTGACCGGGTACTACGGGGAGGACACAAGCCAGTGCTTGTGGTGAGAGTGCCAAAGAAAGCGGCACAAACATAGCCGCTTAACCACTGCGAACAGTAGGGCAAGACATTGAGCAGTTGCTAGCTAGATTCCAAGGTTGAGGAAAGCGGTTTAGAAATCGTCAGTAAGTGACTTTACCAGATTTCCAGGAAAACCATTGCTCTTTAACTGGGTGAGCGCCTTCTTGGTATCACTGGCAACCCTTGCCTTGTCACAATGGTTTAGCCGATACTTAAATAGCCAGTAGGTAAACTCCTTTAACTCGGTTAGGCTGATAGACTTGAGCTGAGGGTAACCATTTTCACGCCTAAAGCGCTTAAGCAACACTGCTTTGGTAGCGCCATATATTCGCTGATATACCTCACTGTCATAGTCATGCTCTTTATTAAGGCCTAAAGTCCGCTTCTCCTTGCGCACCTCCTCCTGCACTGCCCGAATTAAAGCCTCTTCTGTGGTAATGCCATAAAAGTAGTTAAGATATTGATGATACTTACTACTGCCAATAAGCTCCTTGAATTTATCTATAGTCAGGTCAAGCGGTGGCTTGCCATAGAAAAGGAGGGCAGTCTTCTCATCACCAGGCAGCAAACCGTCTACTATCTCACACAGGCGCTCCGCCAGAAGTAGCCAGTCAAAGGCTTCACCAGCGATAAGGTATTGGTAAGTGCGTCCGTTATGGGTTTCCTCGGCTGCCTTCCACAATCCAATAGCCTCAAGTAAGGCGATATACCAGTGCTTACCACCAGTGATAGCCTGCTCTAAATGTCTTATTGCCTCAGTATCTCCGGCTGGAGTCAACTGAGAGGATTGTAGCTGGTTATCCAAATTGACCACTATCATCACCACCCTTAGTTATGATGTCAGACAGGCTATAACTTCCTGCAATGGCTTGGTATTTAGTATATCCTGTGCCTCACACCAGCCCCGCCTAGCTACCCCCACCCCGAAGCGCATAAACTCCAGATGCTCAGTGCTATGGGCATCGGTGTTAATTACCAGTTTTACCCCTAGCTCCCTAGCCCGATAGGCATGAATATCCTTAAGGTCGAGCCGACTGGGCATACCGTTGATTTCCAGCATAGTGTTGGTTCTAGCCGCTGTCCGAAAGACAGCTTCTATATCTACCGCTACTGGCTCTCTATCTGGTAACAGGCGACAGCTAGGGTGCGCCAGCACATCTACATTAGGGTTTTCTATAGCTCCTATAATCCGCCTTGTCATTTGCTCCTGGCTCTGATTCATACTAGAATGCACAGCCGCCGTAACAATATCCACCTCTGTCAGAAGCTCATCAGGCATATCCAGACTGCCATCAGCGCGAATGTCTACCTCTATGCCGCTAAAGATATGAATACCACTAATTCTCTGGTTGAGCTGTTTAATCTCCGATATTTGCTGCCTCAGCCGCTCAGCATCCAGCCCGTGAGCAATGCCACGCCCTCCTGAGTGGTCAGTGATTCCCAGATACTGATAGCCAAGCTCTCTGGCAGCTAGAGCCATTGCCTCAATAGTATCACGCCCATCACTCCAGTCAGTATGAATATGAAGGTCGCCTTTTATATCAGGCAACTCTACCAGTTTGGGTATGTTACCCCGTTCTGCCCTTTCTATCTCTTGCTGACCCTCGCGCAGCTCAGGAGGGATAAACTCCAGTCCCTGTCGCTCATAGAAGGCGGCTTCGGTGGCAAACTTCTCCAGCCCTTCAGTAGCCAGGTTGGTGATGCCATACTCATTTAATTTCAGTCCCTGCCGGTGTGCCCTCTCCCTGAGGTTAATATTGTGCTGCTTACTGCCGGTAAAATACTGAAGTAGAGAGCCAAAGCAGTCATGCTCCACAATTCTGAGGTCAACCTGAAGCCCGCCAGAGACAACAACGCTTGCCTTGGTTGTCCCGCTGGCTAAAACCTCTTTGACCTGGGGCAGGCTAACAAAGGTCTGGATTATCTCTGGAGCATTATCGGCAGTGCCCATGAGGTCGATATCGCCTACTGTTTCCTGGAATCGGCGCAGGCTTCCGGCTGGAGCTAGATTCTTGAGTGTGGGCAGCCCGCTGAGTCTAGCTGAAATCTCATCTACTACCGGCAATGCTTCACCAATAGGGATACGCTGGTCTTTTCTTCTCAGTGCCTGAATGTGGCGCAGGATGTTTTCCGTTATCTTATCCCCCATACGGGGTAACGAAGCCACCTTACCACCTATGATAGCCACTTCAAGCTCATCCACTGACTTTACCCCTAGCTCACTGGAGAGCAGCATAGCCATCTTAGGTCCAATGCTAGGCACATCAAGCAGAGTGCTAATCCCCTCGGGGAACTCAGATTTAAGCTTCTCGTAGTAGCCGAGCTTGCCGGTAGTTACCAGTTCAGTAATCTTCTTGGTAATCGCCTCCCCCGCCCCCGGGACTTCCTTCAACCTATCCTCAATCACCAGTTGCTCCACCTCCACCGGCAGGTGCTCAACAGAACGAACTACCTTCTGATACGCCCGAATCTTAAATGGGTTCTCCCCTTTAAGCTCCAGGAGGTCAGCAATATCCTGAAATGCCTTGGCAATCTCTTTATTATTCATTGGCTTTAATCTTCTCCCTTATCCAATTCCAATCCGGGTCACCATGATTAAAGAATGACCTAAGATTATCCTTCAGCCACTCATAGTAATCGTCTTCCGTATATTGGCAAAACGCCTCAACCAGAGCCTCTTTGGGAATATCTTCAGGAATCTCCCAGTCTCCCTCCCCAAACTCTAAATCTAAAAATTCCTCAACAACTGTTCGGTCAAGCATCTTTTGCCCCCTTAGGCTTATATGAACCTCGCTTTTCTAATAGCCGGTTCTGATGAACCTTTGTTGACTTTCGTTCACTAATACGTGCCTTCGTCTTAGGAGAACTTCGCTTAGTTACCTCAGATTTTCTTCCTGTCCTGCCAACTGATAAAGGAAGTTCCCGAAGCATCCTTGTTGTCTCTAGTCTTTGCTCAGCTATTTGGCAATATTTCTGTGAAATATCAATGTGAATAAAATGTCGGCCTGTTTTTTGAGCTACCACTGCTACAGTTCCCGTTCCCCCAAACATGTCAAGGACGACATTTCCTTTATAAGTATAGAACTTAATAAGCCTATAGATTAACTCCTCAGGGAAGGGAGTAGGATGCCCTCTGCGCTGTGACTCTGGCGGTATATACCAGAAACCATCAGAAAATCTCATAAACTCATCGCTTGTTATATCAGTACCCTTGCCATTGCCTTCAAGAGTCCAAGAATCTTTACAAAAAACTAAAACATATTCCCAAGAGGGCACAATATGAGGATTTGATGGACTTTTCCAACTACCCCAAGCAGTTCTACGCCCCATAGTCTGCTTGTACCAGATTATTTCTGTTCTCATCTTCATGCCAAGCTCTCTTAGTTGATTAGAGAAATCATGGTGGATAGGTCTAAAATTTTTTATGCTTGTTGGGGCAATGTTTAAGGCAAACCTTCCTCCAGGAACCAACACACGCTTTGTCTCTATCCAGACCTTTTTCATCCATTCCAAATAATTCTCATAAACCAAGCTATCGTCATGGTTATCGTAACTTATGCCCAAATTATACGGTGGCGAGGTTACTGCCAGATGGACTGTTCCATCCGGAATTTGGTTCATGACTCCTAAGCAATCACCGCAAATTATCTGGTCTAAAAAATCCATGATCTTATTATACCTGCTGTTCTTTGATGTAGTGATAACCTGTTCGATCTTGAATAGGTAATATTTTCTTACCAGTTCTTTGTCTTATTCTACGTAATGCCCTTTGCCAATCAAGGGATCCTTTTGAAACTAACTGTATCATTAATGATGGTATGTCCTGATTTGGGAACTCATCAAATAGTGCTTCAATCCGCTTCTCAACTGTTTGATTATTCATAATTTGTTGCATTGATTGAGATGGCACACTGTTAACCCAAGCTTTCTTACCTCTGTTACATTCATCACATAAAGTTATGAGGTTTGATATATCATTTGTGCCACCCCAATCTACAGGTGTTGCGTGGTCTACATTTAGTTTTACTCCATCTTTAGCACTGCGCCCGCAAGCCCTGCATCTAAAAGCATCCCTACTAAATACTTGGTATCTTACCTTCTCGTTTATGGCTTTCCTTTTACCTCTTGCGACACCTTTTGCTAGAGAGGTTAGCATTACATAGCCATCTCCACGAACATCTATTTTCCAACCTTCTTGCCTAAGCAGACGAACAGTTCTAGGCACGTCATTCAATCCTGACAAGTCACGAAGTTCTTGATTATGTATCCATTTGTTCAAGTTCTTTTTGAGATGGTCTAATGTTTTCTCTTTTCTGCTAGGCATTTTGCCTTGTTTCTCACCTTCCGCAGCAGTGTTTGTATTTTTTGCCGCTGCCGCAGGGGCAGGGGTCATTTCTGCCTATTTTTTTACCACCAACCTTTAGCCGCTTTTTCCTACCACCAGCCCCAACTTGAGCCATTGCCGGTGCCTTTTGCTGGGCTTCCTTTCTAACAATGCCGACATGGTATATAGTATGAACCACATCGTGCTGAATGGTGGATAGCAATACCTGGAACTGCTTATAGCCTTCTCTTTTGTAAGCATCCACTGGTCGTATCTGGCGCAAGCTCTGCCAGCCTGCCTCCTGGCGCATACTCTCCATCCGCGTCAGGTGTTCTCTCCACAGGCTGTCTATGGTGCGAAGCATTATCAGGCGCTCCAGAATCCTCATATCATTAGCCCCCATCTCTGCCTCTCGTTGCTCATACAGCGCTTCAGCTTGCTCAATTAGCTTGTCTTCAATCTGCTTCGGCTTCATCTGGGAAAGGGCACTAACATTGAGCGTCGGCGGTAGGGGGAAGATGGCGGAGACATCAGCAATCAGGCCTTCCAGATTCCGGTCATCGCTGAGTTCATCAGCAATATGAGTTGCCACTGCGTCCTGGAGCTCTTCTTTGACCATTGACAGGATGTTTGCTTTAAGGTCGGCGCCGCTTAATATCTTCCTTCGTTCATCATAGATAAGCTCACGCTGCTGGCTAACTACATCATCATATTCCACCAGGTGTTTACGCATATCAAAGTGGTAGCCCTCAACCCGCATCTGGGCACTTTCAATAGACCGATTAACCAGTTTATTCTCAATAGGGTGGTCCTCATCCATACCAGCCCACTCCATAAAGCCTTTAATTCGGTCACCGCCAAAACGGCGCACAACATCGTCCTCTAAAGACACATAGAAGCGAGAGCTTCCCGGGTCACCCTGCCTGCCGGCTCGACCTCTAAGCTGGTTATCAATTCGCCGTGCCTCGTGGCGCTCGGTGCCGGTAATGTGAAGCCCGCCGAGTGCAATTATCTTATCGTGTTTCTTCTGCCACTCTAGCTCATCCTGCCCGTCAAGGCTTCCGCCGAGGACAATATCAACGCCGCGCCCAGCCATATTGGTGGCAACGGTTACCGCTCCCGGCCGCCCTGCCTGGGCAATGATACCTGCCTCCTTTTCATGATACTTGGCATTAAGCACCTGGTGGGGAATCCCTTTCCTCTTCAAGAGGTCGCTCAAATATTCTGACTTCTCAATAGATACTGTGCCAATCAGCACTGGTCGTTCTTCCTTATGAAGCTGCTCAATCTCTCGCACCACTGCCTTAAATTTAGTCTCCTCATCCTTGTAAACCTGGTCAGGGTGGTCTTTACGAATCATCGGCTCATTGGTGGGAATAACTAACACCTCAAGTTTATATATCTTGTGAAACTCCTCAGCCTCAGTGAGGGCAGTGCCTGTCATACCAGCTAGCTTGTCATACATCCGGAAGTAGTTCTGGATGGTAATAGTGGCAAAGGTCATACTCTCCCGCTGAACCTTGACATGTTCCTTGGCTTCTATTGACTGATGCAGCCCCTCGGAGTAGCGGCGACCAAACATTAACCGACCAGTGAACTCATCAACAATGATAACTTCACCATCCTTAACCATATATTCGCGGTCTCTCTTAAACAATGCATGGGCTTTAAGGGCATTTCCCAGGTAGCGAGTCAGGGAATAGTTTGATGGGTCATAAAGATTGGGTGATTTTAATACCCTTTCCCGCCTCAGCATCATTTCTACATTGCTGATGCCGGCATCGGTTAGGTTAACAGTGCGGCTCTTTTCATCGACTACATAGTCCTGTCCTTGACGCAGGCGAGGGACAAGCCGAGCAAATAGCTGATATATCTGACCTGATTCCTCAGCCTGACCACTGATAATAAGCGGGGTGCGCGCCTCATCAATAAGGAGATTATCGACCTCATCAACAATGGCATAGTTTAATTTGCCCTGGACATACTGAGACAGGTCTATAACCATATTGTCCCGTAAATAGTCAAACCCGAACTCACTACTGGTGCCGTAGGTAATATCAGCCTCGTAGGCTTCACGGCGGGAGATGGAACGAAAATGGGGCCACCGCTTATCCCCTGAATCAAAGTCAGGGTCATAAAGGCGGGAGGGGGCATGTTCATCTGGGGTCTGTTGAGGATAAATGCTAGCTACGCTTACTCCCAGGATATGGTAGATAGGTCCCATCCAGTAGGGGTCTCGCCTAGCTAGGTAGTCATTAACTGTAACCAGGTGGCAGCCCTGACCGGTAAGGGAATTCAGGTAGAGGGGGAGGGTAGCCACCAGGGTTTTACCCTCACCAGTTTTCATCTCAGTAATTTTGCCCTGATGAAGAACAACACCGCCCATCAACTGCACATCAAAATGGCGCTGACCTATGGTTCGCTTGGCGGCTTCACGGACAGCAGCAAAGGCTTCAGGTAGAAGTTCATTAAGCGAAATGCCAGTTTTAAGTCGAGCCTTAAACTCATCAGTCTTGGCACGAAGCTCATCATCATTGAGCTGCTCAAATTCAGGCTCTAGCTCATTTGCCTTGTTTACTATCGGCTGTAAGCGCTTCAGCTCTTTCTCATTAGAATCAATAAGTCCACCCAGCCATTTGAACATGACTCACCCCTACTCAAACATAGCTCCTATAGACAATCCAGTGTGGATGCGGTGAATAGCTTCACCCAATAGCGGAGCTATGGGCAAAACAGTAATCTTACCCACCCTTTTATCATCGGCAACAGGGACGGTGTCAGTAACTACTACCTCCCTCACTGAGCACGAGGCTATCCTCTTAATAGCCGGACCGGAGAATACTGGGTGTGTGCAGCAGGCATATATCTCTTTTACCCCCCGCTCCTCCAGGGCAGAGATAACACCTACCAGAGAGCCAGCAGTGTCTATTTCATCGTCTACAGTAAGAGCCACCTTACCTTCCACCTCACCGATAACATTTAGCGTATCAGCCTGGTCAACATTGCCTACCCGTCTCTTTTCCATAATAGCTAACGGGGCATTAAGTTTAGCTGCCAAATCCCGTGCCCGCTTGGAAATGCCTATATCAGTGGCAACCACCACCGGGCTATCGAGGTCTTTACCTTTGAAATAATTGCTCAATAGATAAAGTGCGGTCAACTCATCAACGGGTATATTAAAAAAGCCCTGAATCTGAGCCGCATGCAAGTCCACTGTCAGCAGTCGGTTGGCACCAGCCACAGTGAGCAGGTCAGCCACCAACCTGGCTGTTATCGGCACCCGAGGTTGGTCCTTCTTATCAGTGCGACCATAGCCATAATAAGGAACTACGGCGGTGATATGCTCAGCTGATGCCCTCTTTAGGGCGTCAAGCATAATCAATAGTTCAACCAGGCTTTTATTGACCGGGGAGCAGATGGGTTGAATAATAAAAGTATCCCTTTGGCGAACATTATCCAGAATACGAACAAAGATATTCTCGTTACTGAACTCAAAGACTTCGCACTTACCCAAAGGTATACCCAGATATTCAGTAACCGCCTGGGCTAGGGCGGGATGGGTATTACCAGTGAATACCTTCAGCTCATCCATTAACTATCACCTCTCTTTAAATATTGAATCCAGTCTGGAATAGCAAGCGAAAAACTAATCTAACCTTCCCTTTGCTCTTCTAGAGTCTTCCTAGAAAGCAGCCAAGAGTTAAAAAATAGCACGCTGGCGATAAGATACGGAAAGCCCATTATTAACCAAACCAGGAAATGATTACGCCCGGCAACAAGGCCTATGTGGATACCAAATCCGACGGCAGTTAAAACTAGCAGTATGCTGGCAAGTCGCTCTCGCCACCAAGATACAATGCAACCAGCCAGTCCAATTACTCCCAGTACACCTATTAGACTACCTTGTATTATGTCGGCTTGACTGGTTGTTCCCCAGTCTCCAGCTAGAACTTCAGCAATAGTTGAGGCAGTCAACATAAACAGGATGAACCCGGCGGCAAGTAACCCGATTATTCGTGCTGCCCATCTCATTCGTTTGGCTAGACGATATTGCTTATCTCTTAACATTAGTCGCCCTCCCACATTAAGCTAGAATTTCCTATACCAACTAGTGTGACAACGCTAGATATAACCTTTAACTCCACTAGTTAGATTCATTATAGCATTTATTATCTCTTAACATCACTCTTTAATGGGCGATTTTGTTCATCATGGGGGGATTACTAGTCATCGATTCCTGGAACGGGGAAGCGGCAGCATAACTGGCTGACTTCCTGGCTCACCTGCTCCTGAATATCCAGGTCGCTGATATTAGTAATTACCTTTACCACTAGTGAGGTGATGTGCTTCATTTCTTCAGCGCCAAAGCCGCGTGAGGTTACGGCTGGTGTGCCTAGTCTGATACCACTGGTTACCAGCGGGGAGCGTGTATCAAAGGGTATGCCATCGCGGTTGACCACGATACCAGCTTTGCCCAGAGCTTCTTCAGCCTTCTTGCCGCTGATTCCTATCTCAGCAAGGCTTATTAACACAAGGTGAGTATCTGTTCCACCAGATATTAAGTGCAGGCCTAACCTCTTCAGTTCACTGGCTAGAACAAGGGCATTATCCAGTATGGCGCGTTGATATTCAGCGAACGCAGGTTGCATCGCTTCATAAAAAGTAACTGCCTTGGCGGCAATGATATGCATAAAAGGACCGCCCTGCATTCGGGGAAAGACAGCAGTATCTACGGCTGAAGCCAACTCACCCCGACATAAAATGAATCCACCTCGCGGTCCGCGTAATGTCTTGTGGGTGGTTGAGGTTATCACATCAGCATAGGGTACCGGGGTAGGATGTAGCCCCACGGCTATCATACCAGCTGTGTGTGCCATATCAACCATCAGTTTGGCCCCGACAAGGTCAGCAATATAGCGGAACCGCTCAAAGTCAATAATCCTGGGGTAGGCACTGGCACCAGTGACAATCAACTTGGGTTTATACTTTAAGGCGAGTCTTTCTATTTCCTGGTAGTCAATTCTTTCCGTTTCCCGGTTAACCCCGTACTGGACAAAATTATATGATTTACCCGAGAAGCTTACCCTGTCACCATGGGTAAGATGCCCGCCATGAGCCAGGCTCATGCCCATAACCGTATCACCATGGTTAAGCAGGGTATAATAGGCTGCCATATTAGCTTGGGCGCCACTGTGCGGCTGGACATTAGCGTGCTTGGCATGGAATAGTTCTTTTGCCCGCTCAATAGCCAACTTTTCCACCGTGTCCGCATTCGTACAGCCACCGTAGTACCGCTTGTGTGGATAACCTTCGGCGTATTTACTGATTAGAATTGAACCCTGAGCCTCATACACAGCTCGGCTGGCATAGTTCTCGGAGGCAATAAGGTTTATTGTTTCCCTTTGCCGTTTCCCTTCCATATAAAGGGCTTGGCTAATTTCTGGGTCGGTTTGGCTTAAAAGACTCATTTTTCTTCCTTTCTGAGGTAAAGGTTAATACTAAAAGTAGTCTACAACTGCGCTCCTATACTGTCAATAACCTCTATCTAAAGAGCTTATTTACTAACCCCTCACCCTTTATCCCTCTCCCCTTATGAAGGGGAGAGGGAAGGGAATTTGTTAAAGGGGCGAAGCCCCTTTCAATCCCTTTATTATCTCGTTTTTCTCCTTTAATCAGGGTGTCTAAGAAGGACTTTGCCCCTCTTCTAAAACCATTTCCCCCTCATGATAGGAATATATATCCATATCATGGAGAGGGGGGATTAAGGGAGTGAGGTAGATAACATATATGATTGACTTGACATATTACGCATGTTATCATAGTCAAAAGGGTTGGTTCATTGAACCTTCTTATCTGGGTTAACAGAATGAGATGTCAGCACTAAGTGAGCTTTATGAGGAAATTGCACTTTGCCGGCAGTGTGAAATAGCTAAATATCGAACCAAAGTGGTGCCCGGTGAAGGGGCAGAGGATGCCGATATACTGTTTATTGGTGAGGCGCCAGGCTGGCATGAGGACCAACAAGGGCGTCCCTTTGTTGGACCAGCGGGGCTATACCTGGATGAATTGCTAGCCTCTATCAATTTGAAGCGTGAGCAGGTCTACATTGCCAACGTGATTAAATGTCGGCCGACGGGAAATCGTGACCCTTTACCTTCAGAAATACATAACTGCCGTAAGTGGCTAGAACGCCAGATTGAGTTGATTCACCCTAGGATAATTGTAACGCTGGGGCGCTATTCTATGGCTATGTTCTTCCCTGGGAAGAAGAGTATAAGCAAAATTCATGGCACTGCCCAAAAGCGAGATAATGTCATCTACTACGCTATGTATCATCCGGCAGCAGCTCTTCACCAGCAAAGCCTTCACCAGGCAATAGAGACTGACATGCTTAAGATTCCGTCGCTCCTGGCCCAGACAGAGAGCGTAGCAGAAGCTAAACAACAACCACAGCAATTAAATATGTTTGGAGATTAAAATTATGGCTAATCCAAGATTAAAAATAATCCCTCTCGGCGGACTAGGTGAAATTGGCAAGAATATGATGATGATGGAATATGAAAATGACATCATTATTATTGATGTCGGGCTTATGTTCCCCGAGGAAGAAATGTTAGGCATTGACCTGGTAATCCCTGATATTAGCTACCTGCTGGAGAAGCAAGAGAAAATCAGAGGCATAGTCATCACCCATGGTCATGAGGACCATATTGGTGCCCTGCCTTACCTCCTCCCCCAGCTTAATGTGCCCGTTTATTCCACAAAACTTACCAATGGGCTTATCTCGGTCAAGCTTAAGGAGAGAAGGGCATTGTCTGGGGCTAAACTCAAGGTAGTGCCACCCGGGGGACAGGTCACCCTGGGGAAATTCAAAATAGAGTTTTTCCCAGTTTGTCACAGCATACCTGATGCGGCAGGTCTAATCATCTATACCCCGGTTGGTACAATAGTTCATAGCGGAGATTTTAAGCTTGATTATACACCGGTCAGTGGTAAACCAACTGACCTATCTCGGCTGGCTCAGCTAGGAGCACAAGGGATTTTGCTCCTCCTCTCCGATTCCACCTATGCGGCACTACCCGGCTATACCCCATCAGAAAGAGTGATTGGCGAAACCCTGAACCATATTATGGCTGACACACCGGGTAGGGTGATTGTAACTACCTTTTCTTCACTGGTCTCCCGTGTTCAGCAGGTTATTGATTCAGCAGCTAAACACCAGCGTCGTGTCTTTATTGTTGGGCGCAGTATGAGTGATACGACACGTATGGCACTGGAGTTAGGCTACCTTAATGCCCCTGATGGGATACTGGCTCGGATTGATGAACTTAAGGGTATGCCTCGTAATAAAATTGTCTTTGTCACTACTGATAGCCAGGGGGAACCTACTTCAGCCTTGGTTCGCATAGCCAATCGAGACCACCGCCAGGTTCATATCATTCGTGGGGATACAGTAGTTATTTCGGCAACACCTATTCCAGGGAATGAATCACTAATCAACAGAACCATAGATAGCCTGTTCAAGCAAGGGGCTCAGGTATTGTATAGTCAGGTGGCACAGGTTCATGTCCATGGGCACGGCAGTCAGGAAGAGTTAAAACTACTGCTAAATCTAGTTAAACCACGGTTCTTTATGCCCATTCATGGCGAGTATCGTCACTTGAGCCTTCACGCTAAATTAGCTCAATCAGTAGGCATGCTGAAAGACGACATCTTTGTGATGGAAGATGGTGACATCCTTGAGCTTAACCCGCAGGCAGCTAAGATAACAGGCAAGATTACTTCAGGTAATGTGTATGTGGATGGTATGAGTGTAGGTGACATCGGCAGCGTTGTTCTCCGCAATAGAAGGATGCTGGCTAGAGATGGTATAGTAGTGGTGATTATCGCTGTCAATAGGCAAACCGGTAAACTGGTGGGGCGCCCTGACATTGTATCACGAGGCTTTGTTGATACCAGAGAGTCCAAGGATATGCTAGATGAGAGTCGTGATTTAGTAGCCCGAACCCTAGACCATAGTGGTAGCCGTCCTGCCGAGTGGAGCTTTACCAATACTAAAGTTAGAGATATATTGAATAAATTTTACTATGAGCAGACTAAACGCCGCCCTATGGTTCTTCCCTTTATGGTAAAGGTGTAGGCTGTTATTTGCCAGAGGGTGATATGGCTAAGCAGAAATCTAATATTGGAAACAGGGCTAAAGGTAGTGGTGGTAAACCCAGAGTGAAACCTAGGAGAAAGTCGCTCGTGAAGGGGCTATTTCATTTTATAGTATCGCCGCTGGTGCGGCGACTCATACTGCTGGTCATTATTGTAGCCGTCTTGTTCTGGCAGTGGGGCAGGCTAGCTTCATGGGTTACTGATGTTACTGACAGCACCGTAGAGCTGTTTGGCTGGGGGCTAATCCTCATAGCAATAGCCGTCATAATCATAATGGGGATGATATGGCGGCGGCAGTTATCAGCTTGGGCTCATCGCTGGAAGCTCCATCAATGGAATAAGTGGCTAGGTGCTATTGCCTTCATCCTGGCTGTCTGGGGAATACTAGCTCTTTTTGGTTTGGGGGGTAGCTTTGGTCTGCGTATTATTAACTATGACCAAGGTTTAATTAGCATTCTCCGCATATTGGGATTAGTCATCCTGGGTGTTATTTTAGTAGCGCCTAGGGCTTGCTTCCGTTTGGTAGTGAATTTCATTTTGTGGCTAGGTAGACAGCATAGGAGACAACCGGCTCCTAAAATAGCCCCTCAGCCTACATTGGCGCCTACCCCACTTATGGAGGCTCCACAACCATCAAAGCCGGAGCCAGAAAAGGAAACGGTGACCCAGGTATTTGCCCCCACTCAGGCACAGCAGGAATTGCGGCAGGTAGCTCAGGAGGTGTGGAAAAAGTATGGCGAATCGTCAGCATTAATCACTGTTGATGGTTGGCGGTTACCACCAATTGACATTCTGGATAAGGCGTCTGAAGTTGAGTTTGGACAAGCTGACAATATGCAGAGAGCGAGGTTACTAGAGGAGGCTTTAGCCAGTTACGGCGTTGAGGCTAAAGTAGTGCAGATAAACGCTGGACCAACAGTTACCCAGTTTGGTGTCGAACCAGGCTGGGACAGGAGAATGAAGGAAACAAGGGAAAGAGATAGAGATGGTAATGTCAGGGTAAAGCGGGAGGAAGTATCTAAGACAAGGGTTAAGGTAGAAAGGATTACCTCGCTGGCTAATGACCTAGCTCTGGCTCTGGCAGCACCCAGTATCAGGATTGAAGCCCCGGTACCGGGTAAATCAGTAGTAGGCATTGAAGTGCCTAATGTAGTTTCAAGCTTGGTTAGCCTGCGAGGGGTAATAGAGACCAGCGCTTTTCAGAAAATAGAGACTAGGTCTAAGCTATCTCTGGCACTGGGTAAAGGTGCTGGTGGTGAGGCAATAGCTGCTGACTTATCAAGGATGCCCCATCTACTTGTCGCTGGGGCTACCGGAAGTGGCAAGACTGTTTGCTTAAATTCCATTATCTGTTGCCTGCTAATGCATAACATACCTAATGAAGTCCGGCTTATTATGGTTGACCCCAAGAGGGTGGAACTGACACCGTTCAATAGCATACCTCATCTGGCTACTCCAGTTATAGTTGATACCAACAAAGCTTTGGGCACGCTGCGATGGCTCAATCAGGAAATGGATAAACGCTATCAAAAACTGGCTGCCTCCGGTGCCCGTAACATTGCCGGCTATAATAGAAATAAACAGGGTGAGGAGAGACTCCCTTATTTGATATTGGTCGTTGATGAGCTGGCTGATTTAATGATGGCTGGCTTTGATGAGGTGGAGCATATTCTATGCCGATTAGCCCAGCTTGCCCGAGCTACTGGCATCCACCTCGTTGTGGCTACACAGCGCCCGTCAGTAGATGTGGTTACCGGCTTAATCAAGGCTAACTTTCCTACCCGTATTAGCTTTGCTGTTACCTCTCAGGTGGATTCACGCACTATCCTTGACGGTGGTGGTGCTGAAAAGCTCTTGGGCAAAGGAGACATGCTTTATATGCCCACTGAGGCAGCTAAGCCTAAGCGCCTCCAGGGGTGCTTTGTTTCCGATGCCGAGATAGAGAGGCTTGTTTACTTCTGGGGCAGCCAGCGTAGGGAAGAGGCAGCCCAGCTAAGGGTTGAAGAGCTTATCTCGCCCTTAGCTACTGGCAAAAGAGAAGGCTTCCCTGAAGACCCGCTCCTGAAGGCAGCTAAGCAGTTGCTGGAGGAACATAAGCACATCTCCACCTCTTACCTGCAACGAAAATTGCGCATTGGTTACCCTAGAGCCGCCCGCATTATGGAGCAACTTGAGGAGGAAGGCGCCAAAGGAGAAGAGGGGTAACCGTCGCTATTTTATTGCTTGGCAAGCTGGGCATAGATATGTCCAGCGATGCCAGCGACAAGGAATACTATTCCTAGTACTAAAGCAACTGTTGAACAATGCCAGGCTAGAGACACAAGCCAAGCGATGCCCAATCCCGTAGAAAGGTGGGTTAAGGCATTGAAATTGCTATGCTTAGCAAAGTACTCGCCCATTTTCCCCATAAATATTTACCCCCTTTCCTTTTAGAGACCGTTTAGCAACTCAAACTGTCATTGCGAGCGAAGCGAAGCAATCTCACTATTGCTTTCAAAGATTGCTTCGGCACCTTAGGTTGCTTCATTACATTCGCAATGACATTCCTCGCAATGACAACTAAACAGCCTCTTTTAAGTTATTTTTTATTACTTCTTCTACTCTTTGTCAAAGCCGATGGCGTTTTAATCGCTTGAGAATAGCATCCATATATATTTTGACTAGACTTCGCCCATGCTGGGGCATTCGCTTTCGCTTCTTCTTAAGGCGCTTCTCACGGCGCTCCTGCCTTGTTTCTCCATCTACTGGCTCATTGTTCATAGTCCTAGTTACCTGTTCTCCACTTTATTATAGACCTCCAGTGTCTCCCTGGCTGTCTTCTCCCAGGAGAACCTCATTGACTGCTCCAACCCCTTCCTAATCATATTATCTCTTAGTTCACTATCAGTTAAAACTTGCCTCATCGCTTGAGCCAGGCTATCAGTATCGTGCGGGTCAACCATAATGCCTGCCTCACCTACCACTTCTGGCAATGAAGAGGTATTAGATGTTACTACCGGGCAGCCACAAGCCATAGCTTCTAGCACTGGAAAGCCAAAGCCTTCATATAGAGAGGGTAAGACAAAAACCCCAGCCCCTGAATAATAAGCTGGTAAGTCTACCTCAGGGACAAAGTCAGTGAATATGACTTCACTGCTCAGGTTCAGACTCTCAACAACCCCCATTGTTTGGCTCCTGAAGTCAGCCTCCTGTCCCCCAGCGGTGCCTACTTTCACCAGTTTCAGCTCTTTGAATCTGGGCTCACTCTTCAACTGGCTAAACGCTTTTAGGAGTGTAGTAAAATTCTTTCTAGGATGTTCTGCGCCAACAAACAGGACATATGGGTCGTCATATATCCAATGAGACACCGGCCGAAAAAGGCTGTGGTCAATCCCTAAATAAACAACACTGATTCGCTCGTCAGGTATGCCAAGGCAATGTACCAAGTCGTCTTTGGTAGATTGGGACACGGCTATTATTCTCATTGCCTTTCTAATACCCTCATAATCAAGATGAAGGTAGTGTCGGTCTCTACGGTTGGGTCGGTAGATAAAAGTCTCTTCTCCATCCAGGTCAAGGTATCTGATTAGGTCATGGATGGTTATGATATATGGCACTCTTAGGAAGTTCCCATAGCGCCCGAGGTGGTGGTTTGGCAAGTGGACACTGTTTCCCAGCTTATTGAGCATCCTTACAAAGCGCCAATCGTGCCAGAAAGCCTTTATCGCCTGCGGTGACAACCAGGAGATATTGCGTGACTGACGAAATTTCTCATAGATGTCTGTACAGACTACAGGGATATCAAGCCTCTCCGCTAGCTTATAGGAGTAGGTATCCATTGAGCCGTTGCCTATGGTTACCACAAATAACATTCTTCAACCCTAATAACCAGTCTTTAATTTCAATTTTACCATAACTTTACCATTTGGCGAAAAATTAATAGAAACTGACGAAGTAATTAGGTAGCAAAGGGCTATGGTGCTATCATCACCAACCCCTTTTTCAGCTCAATGATGTGGTCACGCAATAGCGCTGCCTTCTCAAACTCCAGGTTTCTGGCGGCAGTTTTCATCTGTGATTCCAGCTCTTTAATCAGACGAGCTATATCCTCTTTAGCGGTAGGAGCAGCCACATAGGGGGTCCGAACTTCAGCTACTGCCCGCACCCGTTCCGTAATATCTTTAATTGCTTTCTTTATCCCTTGGGGAGTAATGCCGTGCTCTTTATTGTAGGCTTCCTGAACCTGGCGACGGCGCTGTGTTTCTTCTGTAGCTCTACTCATAGAATTAGTGATGGTATCAGCATACATAATGACATGCCCATCTATATGGCGAGAAGCACGCCCCATAGTCTGAATTAATGCGCCCTCCGACCTCAAGAAGCCCTCCTTATCCGCATCCAGAATAGCCACCAGGCTCACCTCTGGCAGGTCAAGCCCCTCGCGAAGCAGGTTTATACCGACAACTACATCATAAACACCAAGGCGGAGGTCACGCAGTATCTCCACCCTCTCCAGGGTATTGATTTCAGAATGAAGATAATGGGTCTTTATTCCCGCCTCTATTATATAATCAGCCAGCTCTTCTGCCATCCTCTTGGTCAGGGTAGTTACCAGGCAACGCTCCCCTTTATCAACCCTGGTCTTAATCTGGTCAAGAAGGTCATCAATCTGTCCCTTGGTTGGCTTAACCTCAACCGTAGGCTCAAGGAGACCGGTAGGTCGGACTAGTTGCTCCACTACCTGCTGACTGTGTTCATACTCGTAGGCTGATGGTGTCGCCGAGGTGTAGATAACTTGATTAATATGTTGCCCAAATTCAGGGAAGTTTAGTGGACGGTTATCCAGAGCCGAGGGCAGACGAAAGCCATATTCCACCAGGGTTTCCTTGCGGGAGCGGTCGCCGTGATACATACCGCGAATCTGGGGGAGGGTCATATGCGACTCATCAATAAAGAGTAAGAAGTCATCGGGGAAGTAATCCAGTAGTGTCCATGGTGGGCTGCCCGGAGCCCGTCCTGATAAATGGCGGGAATAGTTCTCCACCCCGGCGCAGTATCCTGCTTCCCCGAGCATTTCTATATCGTAGTTGGCGCGTGCTTCCAGCCTGGCTGCCTCCAGCACCTTGCCTTGTTGCTTTAGTATACTTAGCCTTTCTTCTAGCTCCTGTTTTATGGTCTCAATAGCCAGCATCAGCTTATCATGCGAGGTGACAAAGTGCTTGGCGGGATAAATGTCCACCGAGTCTAATTCGGCTAAAAGCTCACCGGTTAGCCGGTCTATCTCTACAATGCGCTCAATATCATCACCAAAGAACTCAACCCGCAGGGCTAGCTCCTCATAGGTTGGCTGTATCTCTAAAGTATCGCCACGGATACGGAACTTGCCCCGGCTGAAGTCAATGTCGTTGCGCTCATACTGCATATCTACTAACTGGCGGAGGAGTTTATTTCGGTGGTAGCTGTTGCCCCGTTTAAGACTACACACAAAACTGCGGTATTCTTCAGGCTCACCCAGACCGTAGATGCACGATACCGAGGCGACAATAAGCACATCACGGCGCTCAAAAAGGGCGCGAGTGGCGGCGTGACGTAATTTATCAATCTCCTCATTTATATCTGTCTCTTTCTCAATATAGGTATCGGTGTGAGGAATATAGGCTTCAGGCTGGTAGTAGTCATAGTAGCTGACGAAGTATTCTACAGCGTTATTGGGGAAGAACTCCTTGAACTCGCTGTAAAGCTGGGCGGCTAATGTCTTGTTATGGCTGATAACCAGGGTGGGTCTGTTTACCCGCTCAATAACATTGGCCATAGTGAATGTCTTACCGCTGCCAGTAACCCCCAGCAGTGTCTGGTGCTCAAAGCCCTTTTTTAAGCCTTCCACCAGCTTATCCGCTGCCTGCGGCTGGTCGCCGGTCATCCCGAAATCCGAAACTATTTCAAAGTTTGGCATGATAATAAATAAAAACTAGAATATTTCCTTTATTATTTTGTCAGTGCCAGAAATTAAATCTTGTACTTCGTCAAGTTTGGGGTCTTTATCTTTAGAATGTCCACAGAGGTTTCTTATATCACCAAGTCGTTGAATTAGACGCCAAGTTGGAACATCATAAACATTATTAGCTTTCAATAAATTGTTTAAGTATGAAATAGGAGTGTTGTTCTTTCGATATGTAATACCCCTACGTTTTGCAATAGACTTCATATGTGCTTCTAATACAACGCCACAAATAACGCCGGCACTTCGCAAATAACCTGTTTTTAATAATTCTTTGGCTGCGCTTATATCATCATCAAAAAGCTCCGCACGCAAAACTGTGCGAATATCGTGAAGAACTGACTTAGCCGAAGTCTGAGCCGATGTTAAAATAGATATCTGGGTGACCAGTTTTGACTGGTAGACGTCGTCTGTATTGAATGTCTGGATACCAGCTTTGCTAATAGACAGACCAATTAGATAATCACTAATGGTATATGTTTCAGGATTTATTTCCCCTCTTTTTTCAAGTTTGTATGCTGCTCTAAAATCACCTAGTCTTTCTGGGATTATTTGACTTATCACTGCTGACGCTTGTGTGTACCAAGATTCATATTTTAGTGATAGTTCAAAGGTTTTTTTCTTTGTACCCTTTTGAATCTGTAAGTCGATTCCATCTTTAACTAAAGTTGTGATTCTTTCTAATATCTTTTCTAGCTTATCCATTTATTATCCCCAAAGAATTATATTACTATTACTTGCCTCATTCCCCCTCCCCCGTATCAATGTGCTCGGCGATGCCTATTTTCTGCACGGAGAGCGGCACATAATTGACCAGCTTACTATCAATCAGGTCCTTTAATTTCCTCTCGTCCTCGGTTAAGCGTGCCTTACCCGTTTTTACCTCAATAAAATCAACACCTTCGCCGTATTTAATGCCGACAAAGTCGATAGGTTCTCCCAGATAGAAGAGCCGGTCATATTGGGTTAATTCAAAAGTAGCCAGAAGCTCGTTTAGCTTCCCCGTCCTCCTGCCCAGACTGCGGGTTATCGATTCCAGAAGGTCGTGGGGCAAGTCCTCCAGAGCATCCTGTATCTCCCTGACCGAGACGGCAGAAGCCAAAGCAAATCTAAGTTTGCTCTCTAGCTCATCTATCGCTGGAATCTTCACCTTCCTCGGTCTAAGAACTAACACTAGAATCACCACCAGTAAGACAAAAATTATTACATATAAGAGAATTTCCACACTACTCTCCTTTTATTTGAGGTCGTTTAGTAATTCCTATCGTCATTGCGAGCGAAGCGAAGCAATCTCATAATCATGTCCAAGATTGCTTCGTCGCTAACGCTCCTCGCAATGACTGTTTGAACTGTTAAACGCTCTCCTTTTATTTAGTAGTGAAATACTGCAGCGCCAGCTTAACCTTGTCTTCCAGGCTCAATTTTGAATCCGGGGGCAGGCTGGCTACGGCCCGGGTGGCTTCAGAGACGGAATAACCCAGGGAGGTGAGTGCTGCCAGAACCTCGGCATTTTCCTCGGCTAATTGAACCGCTGGGGTTGTTATCCAGCCGGCACCTATTTTCTCTTTAAGCTCCAGGATAAGTCGGTTAGCCATCTTTTTACCTATTCCCGGAACCTCAGTTAGCAGGTCAGCGCTGCTGGTAGCAATAGCCATGGTAAGCTTCGCTATATCCATAGCCGAAAGCATTGCCAATGCCAGCTTTGGACCTAGCCCGGATACGCTAATCAGGGTTTGAAAAAGCCCCAGCTCATCAGCCGAGGTAAAGCCATAAAGAGTAGCATTATCCTCTCTGAGATGAAGATGGGTGTGTAGCTTGACCTCTTCGCCAATCTTACCCAGTGTGCTCAGGGTAGATGTAGGCATATATACCTGAAAGCCTATTCCGCCGACATTAATAATAGCCCCATCGCTGCCCAGCGACTCTAATTTTCCATAAAGACTGGCTATCATTTGCTCTCCTTCATTGGTGTTTAGCCAACAGATTGCTCAGGTGTATCTCACGGAGATGGCAGAGGGCTACCGCCAGGGCATCAGCAGCATCGTTTGGCTGGGGAACCTGAGACAATCCAAGCTGAAGCCTAA
>JAUVZA010000102.1 GCA_030602805.1 Dehalococcoidia bacterium
TAAAGGGGCTAACGGCAGGATAACCTTGCCACCTTCATGTCAATTCTAGCACAAGCCTTAGGTAAGGAGCAAAGAAAGGAGCAAAGAATGGAAGAGCAGGGCAACCTAGCTCACTGGTTAGCGGAGAGGTGCAAACAAGAGTGTTTGACTGTCAGGGAGGCGGCTGCCAAGACCGGGTTAAGCCACGCTACTATTGCCAATATTATCAGTGAATATTATCGCAGTGGTAGTGATGCCTCTCCAGAAACCATCAAGAAGCTGGCTCAGGGCTTCGGGCGGGGCGATAACGAAAGGCTGGTATTAGAGGACCACCTCCTCATGCTTGCCGGGTATAGAACAGTGCGACCTGAAGAGGAACTCAGTGAGCCGCTAGCCCAGCTGATGGATAAGGCGAAGCAGCTTAACAACCCACAGCTCAAGATAATGACCCGGTTCGCTGACTTCCTTACCGAAATAATAACTGAAATAGAGGAGGAAAAACCAAATGAATAAGGTAGCCATAATTATTATTAGTCTCATTCTAGCTATGGCAGTTGGTTCTTTAAGCTGTATTCGCGCTCCAGTTAAAGCGCCTCATGAGCTTATTCCAGAAAATGCTGACCTTTTGGCCTATGTTCACATTAGTAAGGTCTTGAACGATCCGGACTTTCGAGGGTTGTACGAACACACTTATCAAGCAATTCCAGAACAGCAAAGACCATCTCAGCTTCCAAAAACACTTGAAAATACTTCAGAAATGTTTAGAGCCCAAACTGGACTTGATTTGAATGACTTTTCAGAAATCTGGGCATTTGTTGATATTGACTACTCGTCGGAAACAGGCTACTACTGGGGAGCCATAGTAAAAGGAAACTTTACGAAGTACAGATTGCTCTTGATGGTTGGAAAACTGACTAACATTGGTGGATTTTCAGTTAGACAATATAAGGGCTATGAAATATATACGAGGCAGCAAGAAGATGTTGGTCTTACTTTTCTAAAGACAAATACTGTCATTATTGCTCCCATACATGTCATAGAGGATGTCATAGATGTTGAAAAAGGAAAGAAAAGCCCTATTTCTGGCGAGCTGCGTGATACATATACAGGTTTGCCCACAGACAGTCTTTGCAAGTGCACTTTAAAGCTACCTGAACCTATTAAAAATAAGATTAATGAAATACTTACCACACCCGGAATCCCTGCAGATTTAATCCCTATTACAGAGATTAACACACTAGGAGTAGCTGTTTGTAAGGAAGACAAGATAATACAAAGTCAACTGCTAACATCTTTTGATACTGAAGATAAAGCACGGAACTTTGCTAATATGCTTGAAAATTTGATTTCGACAGTCAAAACAATGGCAAGGATGATAAACATTCCTGAACTTGAAGCTGTACTAGATAAAGTAAATATGAGTCAGAAAAACCAGCAAGTGATAATAGAATTTCAAGTGTCGATAGATGAAGCCGAGGCCTTAATAGATGCGATAACGGAAATGGCAAAGGCAGGTGGATATTAACTCAGGACCGCCCGTGTAGCGATGAAATTAAAGAATCACATTTGTACTAAGTGCGAGATGGAGATTGAGCTCCCTGAGTTCGACGATACGCGGCCAATTTCCGAATATTTCCCGAAGTGGGAGCGCGCTGTTCTAAAGCATGGCTGGCAACACCACCGCGGGGACTTCCCCCCTCAATTCAAATCCTTTACCCAATTCATGAAGTGGTTGTCGACTCCTGAAGGTAAACAATGGAACCGGCAACAGGGTAAGTGGAGAAATAAGGTCCTCAACGGTTTTGTCACTCTATATTGCCGAGGAGTGGAAGATGAACCTAAGACACCCTGAGGGCACAAAAGATTTAGTCAGGTGCAACCAACTCAACATGACTTTTAATCAAGTTGAGTGCTCTGGAAAACAAACTGAGTGGCCTAAAGAACAACATGGGCCGTTAGCTCAGTTGGCAGAGCAGCGGACTTTTAATCCGCGTGTCGCAGGTTCGATCCCTGTACGGCCTACCAGAAAAGCTAGTACCGATGTACTAGGACAAAATAACCCCCTACTAAATGACCAGTCGGGTCAGCTTTGGCCGGCTGGTTTTTTGATATCTTCCCTACGTGGATGGGGCTATAATATAATTACCGATGACGCTAACGAGGCCCTTTTCTCATTCACGGCTCCATCAACGCCGCCGAAATATGTAGTGGAGGTGGTATCGTGAAGACCCAGGCAGCTATTCAGGGTTTTATCCACAATCGCCGGGCCAAGAATCTCAGGCCCAAAACCATCGGGTGGTATGGCGGTTTTCTCGGGAGATTTGCCCACTTTTGCCCCGAGCTCCCCATGGACCCAGAACCGATAGAGGAATTCCTAATGCAGGTCACAGGAGAGCCAGAAACAAAGCACGCCTACTATCGTTGCCTTAAAGCCCTCTACCGCTTCATTTGCAGACGCCATCGCCTGCCCAATCCGATAGAACTCATAGACCCGCCGCGCTGTCCCAGGAAGATTATGCCTACCCTA
>JAUVZA010000033.1 GCA_030602805.1 Dehalococcoidia bacterium
CTAAGACCTACCACACGCCCATCAACATTTGGAATATAGCCTACATGAGCCACACCGTAAAATGGCAAAAGGTGATGCTCACACATAGAATAAAAGGGAATATCCCTTACGATTATCATTTCCCGATGCCCCTCTTCAAAACCTACCGTCAGCTCTTCCTTAGGGTTTTTGCCAAGCCCCATAAAAAGCTCAGCATACATCTCCGCCACGCGTTCGGGGGTATCCACCAAACCTTCCCGTTCAGGGTTTTCCCCAATAGCCTTGATGATAGAAGTTACCGCTGCCTCAATCTTAGCTTTGTCAAACACTCCACTCCTCCTTTAGACCTGTTACCAAATAGCCCTAAAATTTATGGGACTATTAATATAAGGTCAATTATAAATGGTAGCCTGAAAGGGTGAAGTCCATTCAAGGACTATTCTCCCCTCCTCTTCTTCAAAAGAGATAGCAATTAAGAGGGTGAGGCAGTTAAACAATCTTACCATAAACCTCACGGCTCAAACTTCTTACGGTACCCTTTGAAGTGGTAAGATAAACATCCCGCCCCAGATACAGGATAGGGCTAATCCTATCTGAATCCAGTGTTCCCTCCGGAGTAAAGGCCTCTTCCAGCCAATGGACAGCCACAATCTCTCCCACCAACAACCTGTGGTCACCATATAACTTATCATCAACTAATTTACACTCATAGGCGGCATAGGCATCTTTTAAGATCGGCACTGCCGTCTTTACCGGCTTATCCAGAGCAATATTAAACTTCTGAAACTTATCTATCTCCCGACCACTGCTACCACCTACGGAAGCAACCAGCTCAGCCATCTCAAAAGGTAAGAAATTAACCCCGAACTCCTTGCTCTGAGCAATAAGCTGATAAGTAAACCTTTTAGGTGCGATTGATACCCCATAAAGAGGTGGATTGACGGAGATAACCGAATGCCAGGCTACTGCCATTGCGTTGGCTTTTCCTTTAGCCTGAGCAGTAACTATTGTAGCTACTCTAGGGTAGTGCTGAGAGAATGCCCCAATGCCTTCACTAATCACTTTAGCCATTTTTAGACCTCCTTTAGAGATTGTTTACCAACCCCTCACCCTTTATCCCTCTCCCCTTATGAAGGAGAGAGGGAAGAGAATTATGATATGAACATCTTCTTATCATGGCTTCGCCCCTTTTGATCCCTCTGCTAAACAACCTCCTTTATGTACTTGATTAATCCCAGCCTAAAGCCTGCTCTACAGCTACTAAATCGGCAGGAAGCTCAAGAAAGGGCTCAGCACTTTTCAGGGCAGTATCAGTATCCTTAAGTCCAGTGCCAGTTACCACGCAAACTACTCTCTTTTGCGAAAAGTCCATCCCCTGCTGTGAAAGTTTGATAAGCCCAGCTAAGGAAGCTGCTGAGGCGGGTTCGCCAAAGACACCCCCCTTAGTCGCCAAAAGCCGATAAGCAGCTAGAATCTCTTCATCACTAACCATATCAATAATACCACCAGACTCATCACGAGCCGCCACTGCCTTCTGCCAGCTAGCTGGGTTTCCTATTCGTATAGCCGAGGCAACAGTTTCTGGCGCCTCAACGACATAACCCCGAACAATAGGGGCAGCACCCTCAGCTTGAAAGCCCATCATCCTGGGCTTATTCCTTGCCCTGCCTGCCTGATAATATTCCACAAAACCTTTCCAATAGGCAGTAATATTACCAGCATTACCTACCGGGATAAAAAGATAATCGGGAGCCTCACCCAAAGCATCAATAATCTCAAAGGCAGCCGTTTTTTGTCCCTCTATACGATGGGGATTAACCGAGTTTACCAAGGTAACCGGATGCTTTTCGGTTAGGCTTCGCACTATGCTTAGAGCCTGGTCAAAATTTCCGTCAATAGAGACTATTTTAGCCCCATAGACAATAGCTTGAGCCAGCTTACCCAGAGCAATCTTGCCCTTAGGGACAATGATAATTGCGGTAAGCCCTGAGTAGGCAGCATAGGCAGCGGCTGAGGCACTGGTATTACCGGTTGAGGCACAGATTATGGCTTTACTGTTTGCTTCCAGCGCCTTGGCTACAGTCACTACCATACCCCTGTCTTTAAATGAACCAGTAGGGTTACACCCCTCCAGCTTAAGGTATAGCTCACCACAACCAGTTTCTTTCTCTAGGTTACTACACCTGACCAAAGGAGTATCTCCCTCGCCCAATGAAAACAAAGGGGTATTTGGGGTAATGGGAAGGAAGTCTTTATATCTAGCCAAAACGCCTGTTTTCATCATCACCCTCGTTCAAGCTTCCACCCGAACAAAGTTGCCTATTTCCTTAACCACCGTTAGGTGTCTCAGCTCCTCAAGAGCCTGCTGCATTGCCTTTTCCTGAGCTGGATGTGTCATAATAACAATCTCAGCGGTCTGAGCAACACTATCAGCCTCCTTCTGGATAACCGATGAAATGCTAATCTGGTGGTCACCTAAAACCTTGGTAATCTGAGCTAAAACCCCGGGGCGGTCGGCAATATTGAGCCTGAGGTAGTATCGTGTCTCAATCTCAGACATCGGTTTAATAACTTTGCCCGGCTCCAGCTTCCACCTGGCTCTGCTGCCAACGCCGAGAACAATATCCTGTGCCGCTGATACAATATCAGCGATAACAGCACTGCTGGTGGGTAGAGCACCAGCCCCCTGACCATGAAAAAGCACCTTGCCTACAAGGTCGCCCTCTACTAAAATTGCATTGTAAACGCCATCAACCTTAGCCAGAAGGGAATCCTCAGGAATAAAAACAGGGTGAACCCGCACTTCAATTGACTTATCATCCTGTTTGGCTATGGCTAGCAGTTTTATGGCGAAACCCAGCTCTCGAGCATATTGGAAATCACGGCTACTGAGTCGTGAAATCCCCTCACAATGAATATCCTCAGGTCGAACTTGGTTCTGAAAGGCTAAAGAGGCAAGAATAGCCAGTTTGTAAGCAGCATCTATCCCCTCTACGTCATCCCTTGGATTGGCTTCAGCATAGCCTAACTCCTGAGCTCGGCTAAGAGCTGAGGAGAAATCCACGCCATCCCTCGCCATCCTGGTAAGAATATAGTTCGTCGTCCCATTTATTATGGCATAAATACCACTTATTTTATTAGCTACCAGGTCATGCTGAAAAGGAGCTATCAAGGGAATGCCCCCACCAACACTGGCTTCATAACGCAGTCCTACCTTATGCTGTTGAGCTAAAGCTAGTAGTTCCGCCCCATGCTTAGCAATAACCTCCTTGTTGGCGGTAACTACATGCTTGCCGCCTGACAGTGCCCTCTTTAAATACTCTAGGGCAGGGCTCTCACCCCCTATCGCCTCAACGACTATATCTATCTCAGGCTCGGCAAAAAACTCATCAGCATCAGTGGTAAAAAGCTGAGGTCCCATCTCCATTGCCTGCGGTTTGGCTAAATCCTGTGCCAATACCTTCACCTTTCGCAGGACAAGAGGACAACCAACCTGCTCAGCTAAAATCTCCGCCTTATCCGTTAGAACCCTGGCTACTTGCCCACCGATTACCCCCAGCCCCATTAGCCCAATGCCGATGCTCTGTTTAAGATTGTTTGTCATCCTCACCCCCTTTATCCCCCTCTCCTTCAAAGGAGAGGGGGACTTGGTTATATAAGAGAGGCTTCGCCTCTCTTTGACTCTCCTTTGGGGGAGAGGGAAGGGAATTATGATATGAACATCTTCTTATCATGGCTTCGCCCCTTTTAATCCCCTTAATAAACAACATGCTTTGTTTCCTCATTGTCCTAACACCCCTAGTTTAATTTTAATCCCCCATAGCTTTCTCTATCGCCCATGCCTTTTTCTCCTCATCTAAATAACTCTCAGCTACATTTTCCGGGTCATCCCATAGTGAAAAGACCCACTCGTCCAAAGCCTTAATCTTGAGCAAATTCCTATCATCATCCGAAATCTGTTTATTATCCTCTTTATCTAAAACCTCCAGTAGCCAGTACCCACCTGTAGTTACTTCCGTATCATCACGGATTGGCTCACTTATCACTCCCGTTTCCAATTCAAAAATATCAACCCACGCAGCAAAGGCTGAGCCCGGCAACACATCTTCTAAAGACAACCAGTCAAAATCGCCTCCATTTTCCTTAGTTGCTTTATGCTGAGAAAGCTCCTTGGCTAGAGTAGTAAAATCCTCACCAGCCTCTAGTCTGGCTCTTACATCTTGCGCTTCCTTTTCGTTACCTAATAATATTGCCTGAATATGGACTTGTTCCGGTTCTTGCTTCCTATCTAATATTTTAACCAACCAGTAACCCACGCTCTTTGTTTTTGTTTCATCATATATCGGCTGACTCAACACCCCCACCTCAGAGCCGAAGGCATACTCACCAGGTACAGAAGTAGCCAATAGTTCAGCCAAAACATCTTCAGGATGCCAACCAAGGTCACCTTTCTTGTCTTTAGAAAGGCTATTTAGAGAAAGCTCTCCAGCCAGTTCAGCAAGGTCTTCGCCAGCCTCTATCCTAGCTCTAACCTCAGTTACCTGCCTCTCACTCTCCAAGAACATTGCCATTATATGCCTGTGCTCAGCAAACACTGGCACCTCTTGCTCAAAGTGCTTATCAAGCAGTTTGCTTATCAGCAGCTCAGTCCTAGCTATATCTCTATAGTCCTTGCTTAAAGGCGGGGCATAGCTCTTAAGCTTCTCATCAACTGCCTTATCACTAACACTGATACCTAGCTTCAAAGCCCCTTGCCTTACTAACTCATTTTGCCCAATAACTGTTACCACCTCATCAGCCATAAATTGCATATATTGGGTAGGCATACCCTCCCCATAATATTTAAGCATCTTTATGTAGTAATCCATATTAAATTTGGTGTCATTTACACTGATTACAATCTGATGCCGTGGTTGATAGTGACTAATATACCACCCAGCCCCCATAATCCCTAAAACAGTAGCAACAATGAAAATCCCCAAGCCAAGAATAATACGCTGTCTCTTTTTCTGCTGCTGCCAGCGAGAAAGCTGACGCTTAGTAACTTCACGCTTGGGCTTTTCTACTTTCTTCTTAGCCAAGCCTGAGCCTCTTTAATGAAACTAGTTGAAATAAGTTTCTAATGCCTTAGCCTTTCACTTCTTTCAATTTAGTCTATTATATACCCCTTTTTTGCGCTTTTTCAAAGCTTCGGCCGGCGTCGCAATGTCTCCTCCAGGTTCAAAGGGATGACCTCTAGTCTTAACGCCTCATATACTGTTACCACACCTTTAAGACCAGCGAACTCCTGGCGTATAGCGGCGATTTCTTCAGGCGTCAAGGGCTTGACAGCGCAGGAGCGTAGTGGAGTATTGATTTGCACCTCATCCGGTGAAAGCTCTTCGGCTATCCTTTCCATCTCCGGTGCGTAGGTCTTGCTCGCCTCAACAAACATCATCTGGAGAGCTAATTTCCCTCGGTACTCCTCCCTGAAGCGCCTGATAGCCTCGAGGATTTCATCAAGGGTAGACTTTATTCTAGGTCTGTTAATCCGGCGAAATAGCTCTTCATTGTGGGCATCCACTTTTGCCACTACCACATCGGCCTGACTAAGCTCTCGGCGCACATCTTCCCTCGGCATAAGGGAGGAATTAGTGAGTACCGCCACTGGCGACCCCAGGACTGATTTGACCAACTCTATCGCCTGACCCAGATTGCTAGCCAGAGTCGGTTCGGCTACCCCAGAAAAAGTAACATAGTCAACCACTATATTTCTTACTGTCTCCAGTTCTTGAGCTAGCTGAGACACTGTCACGAATTCCCTTCGCCTCACCAGTGGGTGAACAGTCCTCCCCAGCTGGCAGTAAATGCAATCAAAGGAGCAGGTCTTGCCTTTGGTGGACACAAGGTCTACCCCCAGCGACCTGCCCAACCGCCAGGATGAGACCGGACCATAGAGGATAGACCCCATCAGCCCTGCTCAGGCTCCTTCCTCAGGGAAATGTCGAGGCTCCTGACTTCTCCCACCCCTTTCAAGCAAGAAACCATAGTGAGAATAACATTGCTAATAATTTCCCTGGGGAAGGTAGTCAAGGGTACGGGGACATTGTTTATATAGAGAGAGGTTCGTTCCCTCTGAGGCTTTATGAAGCCTTCCTCCAGAAGGTCAGCTAGACCCTTAACATCTTGCCGGGAGAACTGCCTGACTTTGGTTTCGAGGGGTTCATCGGTAGCTATAGCGATAAGCTTCTTGACAACGCTAAGGGGTGGACCGACCTCCCTACGGTGGACCTCTATCTTAGGCACGCTACCCTGCTTGAAGCCTTCGGTAAGGATAATATCGCAGTCTTCACCGAAAAGATAGACTATCTCATCGAGGGTGAGAGCTTGCGTGATGGGTTTGATTAGCACAACTTTATCCCGAGAACTGATGACTGTAGTTTCGCTTCCAGCCTGAATGTGGCGCCAGCTATCCTTATCTGGCACATCAAAGGTCATACCTTGGGGAGTATGCTTGATGGTGGCCACTCGGTAGCCTCTCGATTTCAGCTCCCGAATCAGTTCTTCCATAAGGGTCGTCTTTCCCGATTTTGATTTACCTACAATTGAAACTATGGGAGGCATTCTTTATTTCTCTCCTTTCGTCGTTTCGGAATAGACCTTCTCGTATCTGGCATAATGAATCTTTGAAGTTCATTAAACATTGAATATCTCTTTAGTTTACTTTAGTCGATATAGCCTGAGGTAATGTTTGGATAAGAGTTCGAGCCATAGCGGTAAAAGCATCAGAGTTGTAGCGTTCTATCCCTCCCTCATCGCACAGCTTGGCCAGCTCTGGGTCAATGGGTAGTTGCCCTAGAAGCGGGGCTCTAGCTGCCTGGGACATCTCTTCCCCTCTGCTCTTGCCAAAAAGTTCAATTCGCTTGTCTATTTCAGGTACATACAAATAGCTCATATTCTCAACCACACCCAAGACAGGTTTATCCATTTTCTGAGCCATATTTACTGCTTTTTTAACTATCATAGTGGTTAAATCTTGGGGGGTGAAAACAATGATTACCCCGGATATGGGGAGTGTTTGCATCACGGTAAGTGAAGCATCGGCTGTGCCTGGAGGCAGGTCTACAACCAGGTAATCAAGCTTGCCCCAGACTACATCCTCCCAGAACTGGGTAATAGCCTTGGAGATGAGAGGGCCACGCCAGATAACGGCATCATCCTCCTGAGGCAAAAGAAGATTCATGGACATAATCTCCATCCCTGACCTTGAAAGCACCGGTAGGATTCCGGTATTACTGCCACCAGGTCGAGTAGTAATACCAAACATTTTGGGGATACTGGAACCAGTGATATCAGCATCCAGAACACCTACCTCATAACCCTGGCGCTTGAGAGCAACCGCCATAAGACTAGCTACCAGCGATTTACCCACCCCACCTTTACCACTCATCACAGCAATGATATTGCCAATCTGATTTAGCTCTGCAGGCTTAATCTCAACAAATTCTATGTCTACTTCTTCTACATCAGGCAGTTTCCCCACAACCGTTTTTGCCTTGGTTCTAACCCAGTTCTGGACATCCGCGTTCAGAGCCGTCGAAGCCAGAGTGATATTGACTCTTTGGTTAGATACCACGACCTGACGAACCATATTCAGCGTCGCCAAGTCGCGCTTAGCACCGGGAACCAGCACCCCTTCTAGATTCTTTCTTACCTGCTCGTCGGTTATCATAGGTTCTCCTTCCATTCTTCTAAGTAATTCTTCCTAGTTAGTGGTCGCATACATCATCGCCTATTTCTAATGTGCCACCTATTATAAATTTTAACTTAACATGATTCAATAACTACCACCATCGGTAAGGTGTAAAGGATAGGTAGTAATAAGTTTACCCCCTGGCTGAGATAACAAAGCACTGCTTCTGAATTAACTACTCAAACTATTCAAAGGAATCTAGAAATATCAAGGACACGGCAAGTATCCTCCGTATAAACGTATATAAGCAGGTGTTTACTATAGTAAACTATTTTAGTGGCACTTACAATTATCAGGGCATCAATATAGTCAAGGAGAAAGAAATAACTAATAAAACACTCGCAAATAAATAATATAAAGGATATGGTTCGTAAATGGCTCATGGATGATGGATGGAGTTTACGCAAGCAATCATATCCAGAATCAGTTTGGACTTTCGTAGCTGAAGACACATATGTTTATTACTAGAATAGCATATTAATCTATTTTTTGTGAAGGAGCTATTGTGGTAAAATAGAAGCGTGCTTGCCTAAGTGGGTTATGGGCTAAGGATGTAAAAAGGAGTAGCAATGCAAGCAGTTATCTTGGTAGGAGGGCAAGCAACTAGATTACTCCCCCTTACCTGCAATATACCAAAGGTTATGGTTCCTGTGCTTAATATACCATTTCTAGAACATGTCATCCGTTATCTCAAGGAGCACCAGATAAAGCACATAACCCTAGCTCACAGTCGTCTCACACAACCCATTGAAAGCTATTTTGGTGATGGCAGCCAGTTTGGGGTCAGGCTTAGTTATGCCGTAGAAGACACCCCTCTGGGAACGGCTGGGGCAGTGAAAAATGCTGAAAGGTATTTAGATGAGACCTTCCTCGCGCTAAACGGCGACATTTTCACTGACCTAGATATTACGGCTATGATAGCCTCTCACCTAGAAAGAAAAGCAAAGGCAACTATTGCCCTTACCCCGGTGGATGACCCCACCAGCTATGGCTTAATAGAAACTAATGCCCAGGGTAGGGTTACCCGATTTCTGGAAAAGCCTAAATGGAGTCAGGTAACTACTAATATGATAAATGCCGGCACTTATGTCCTAGAACCCGAAGTCCTGGCTTACATTCCGCCCCAAACTAAGGTTAGCATTGAGAGAGAGGTGTTTCCACTACTTTTAGACCAAGGTGAGCCAATTTATGGTTATCCCTCTTCCGCCTACTGGATAGATATGGGCACTCCAGAAAAATACCTCCAGCTACACCGAGACCTGCTTAGTGGCAAAAGTAGCCAGTATGCTCCTGCCTTATCTGGGGAGGTGGTAATCGGGGGACAAAGCCGCATCCACCCTACAGCTCAAATAAAGGGACCAGTAATGATAGGCGATAACTGCACTATTGGGCGAAATGCTAGGCTAACTGGGCCGGTGGTAATTGGCGCTGGTTGCACAATCCTAGAAGATACTGTGATTGAAGAATCCATTATCTGGCGGAATGTTCAGCTAGGACAGCATGTTAACTTAAGGAACTCAATTATAGCTGACAATTGCTGCCTCAATGCCGATAGCACTATTGAGGACTCAATTTTGGGTGATAATGTAACAGTAGCCAGTGGCTGTAAACTGGAACCAGGCAGCAAAATCTGGCCGGGAACAACAGTTGAACCAAAAACATAGCTATCTAATACCTCTTAGAATAATTGGTAGTATACAGGAAAGGTCTTTAGCTTATTGCTATATTAACTGCTTTCCCTAGTTTGGGATGCCTGGGATTAAAGGCTATCCCCACCCTCGCTTTTTCAGCACGCACACACATCAGACAGGTTACCACTAATAACCAGGCATCTATTTACTAAAAGTATATTCAACCATACCTAATAGAAAAGCCATTTTATAAAGCACAATGCCCTAGCAAGGGCTGGGCTTGACAAGGAGCTAGAATTTGTGCTATTATTTAACACTTCATTATTTGAAGTATTAAGCACCTTAACAACTAGATAGCGGAAGGAAGGTTCAAACGAAGTCAATATTTATTGGAGAGTTTGATCCCGGCTCAGGATAAACGCTAGCGGCGTGCCTTATGCATGCAAGTCGAACGGTCTTGATTTATCAAGATAGTGGCGAACGGGTGAGTAACGCGTAAGTAACCTGCCCCTAAGTAGGGGATAACTCTAAGAAATTAGAGCTAATACTGTATGTGGTGGTGGGGGTAATGCTTCATCACTAAAGCCTTAGGGCGCTTAGGGAGGGGCTTGCGTCCGATTAGCTAGTTGGTAGGGTAATGGTTTACCAAGGCGATGATCGGTAGCTGGTTTGAGAGGACATCCAGCCACACTGGGATTGAGATACGGCCCAGACTCCTACGGGAGGCAGCAGCAAGGAATTTTGTGCAATGGGCGAAAGCCTGACACAGCGACGCCGCGTGGGGGATGAAGGCCTTCGGGTTGTAAACCCCTTTTCTCAGGGAAGAATAATGACGGTACCTGGGGAATAAGTCTTGGCTAACTACGTGCCAGCAGCCGCGGTGATACGTAGGAGGCGAGCGTTATCCGGATTTACTGGGCGTAAAGAGGGCGTAGGCAGTTTTTCAAGTCGATTGTAAAATCTCCCGGCTTAACTGGGAGGAGCCAGTCGATACTGTTAGACTAGAGAGCAGCAGGGGGAGGTGGAATTCCCGGTGTAGTGGTGAAATGTGTAGATATCGGGAGGAACACCAGTGGCGAAGGCGGCCTCCTAGGCTGTTTCTGACGCTGAGGTCCGAAAGCGTGGGGAGCAAACAGGATCAGATACCCTGGTAGTCCACGCTGTAAACGATGGACACTAGGTATAGGGAGTATCGACCCTCTCTGTGCCGAAGCTAACGCATTAAGTGTCCCGCCTGGGGAGTACGGCCGCAAGGCTAAAACTCAAAGGAATTGACGGGGGCCCGCACAAGCAGCGGAGCGTGTGGTTTAATTCGATGCAACGCGAAGAACCTTACCAAGGCTTGACATGTCGGAAGTAGCGACCCGAAAGGGAAGCCACCTGTTGAGTCAGGAACCGTCACAGGTGCTGCATGGCTGTCGTCAGCTCGTGCTGTGAAGTGTTAGGTTAAGTCCTGTAACGAGCGCAACCCTCGTTGCCAGTTGTTTTCTCTGGCGAGACTGCCCTGCAAAATGGGGAGGAAGGTGGGGATGACGTCAAGTCAGCACGGCCCTTATGCCTTGGGCTACACACACGCTACAATGGGTGGTACAATGGGTAGCAATAGAGCAATCTGGAGCCAATCCTGTAAAGCCATCCTCAGTTCGGATTGCAGGCTGAAACCCGCCTGCATGAAGTCGGAGTTGCTAGTAACCGCAGGTCAGCATACTGCGGTGAATACGTTCTCGGGCCTTGTACACACCGCCCGTCACGTCATGAAAGTTGGCAACACCTGAAGTCGATGGGCTAACCCCGACTTGTCGGGGGGGCAGTCGCCGAGGGTGGGGTTAATGATTGGGACGAAGTCGTAACAAGGTAGCCGTAGTGGAAGCTGCGGCTGAATCACCTCCTTTCTAGGGAGAGAATAGGTGTTAAGCCTGTAATCTCCTAGGTCGGTCTCCGATTATTCGGAGTAGGTTCTCCTTCCTTCCGCTATCTAGGGGTTAAGGTTTGTTTTTGATACGGGCGGGCCATTAGCTCAGTTGGTTAGAGCGCAGTCCTGATAAGACTGAGGTCTGTGGTTCGAGCCCACAATGGCCCACCATTCGTTTGCTTCTAACTATTAAAGCCTCTATGACTTGCTCTTTGCTGACGCTCCTAGGCAATACCATAAGCGCAACTTCTTGGGTTCCAATATCCTTCCTCGGGCTTAAAGGGGTGAGGCAGATAATCAATCCTCCATTGACTTCATTGGGTGGCATTGCTAACATTGGGGGAAATGATGTCCAGACTTTCTCTTTTTCCGTTAACCGCTGAGGTGAACGACCGAAGTCACCTTATAATTGGCGGCTGTGATACTGTAGAGCTAGCCGATAAGTTTGGCACGCCTCTATATCTCTTTGATGAATTTAGCTTGCGCAGTAAATGTGCCGAGTTCAAAGCTGAATTTAGCCAGCGCTATGCTGACACTACAGTTATTTACGCTGGCAAAGCCTTTATAAATAGGGCACTGGCACTTATTTTTAAGGAGGAGGGGCTGGGACTGGATGCAGTCTCTGCTGGAGAGCTGGGTATTGCTCAATCGGTTGGCTTTCCCCTGGATATGGTCTATTTCCACGGTAATAATAAGTCAGTTGAGGAAATCAAACTGGCTCTCAAGTGCCATATTGGTCGCATAGTGGTGGACAATTTTCATGAGCTTAAAATGCTAGGTGGGATGGCTGAGGAGATAGGCTATACACCTGATATATTGCTGCGGCTATCCCCTGGGGTAGACCCTCATACTCATAAATATATTGCTACTGGTATTGTTGATAGCAAGTTTGGCTTTCCCTTATCTAGTGGGGAGGAGGCGGTGGCTCAAGCTACGTCAGCATCTAACCTGAACCTGATAGGTTTACACTTTCACCTAGGTTCTCTTATCTTTGAAGTTGAGCCGTATCGGGAATCCATTGAGGTTGTACTCGATTTTGCCGCTGAAATGAAGCAAAGATATAAATTCCAACTCAAGGAACTAAATGTTGGCGGTGGGTTTGCTATTCAGTATGCCCTGGATTCTCCAGCTCCACCCATTTCTTTTTATGCTGAGGCAATAGTATCTAGGGTTATTAGTAAATGCCAGGAGCTAAAGCTGGCACTGCCGCGGCTTATCGTTGAGCCGGGGAGAGCAATAGTGGGACGAGCTGGGGTGGCATTATATAGGGTAGGTGTGGTGAAGGATATACCGGGTGTCAGGCGCTATGTCTCGGTAGATGGTGGTATGGCTGATAATATCCGCCCCGCCCTTTATGGTTCTAAATATGAGGCAGTGGTAGCTAATAAGGGGTTGGAGAAGGAAACAAGAAAGGTTACTGTTGCTGGCAAGTTTTGCGAGTCGGGGGATATACTGGTTAAGGATATTAATCTACCTCCGGTTTCAGCCGGTGATATTATAGCTATACCCAACTGTGGTGCTTATTGCCTGCCAATGGCAAGTAATTATAATAGCTCACTTAAGCCAGCTATTGTTCTGGTTAAGGAAGGTAAAGCACATCTTATTCGGCGCCGGGAGACCTTTAACGACCTGATTAGGTGTGATTTAGTTTAGAGATTGTTTATCAACCTCACCCCCTTTATCCCCCTCTCCTTCAAAGGAGAGGGGGAGGTATAGGTTCTGAAGGGGCTTCGCCCCTTCAAACTTCCCTTGATAAACAACCTGTTAATTTAGGTATAGGTAAGGGAGGCTTTAGGATATGTGGCAGGTAGTTGGACAAACCAGGGCTTTATCTCTGCTCCAGCGCAGCCTGAAGAAGAAGGTGGTGGCTCATGCCTATCTTTTTGTTGGTCCCCCTCATGTGGGTAAGATGACCCTGGCTCTAAATCTAGCTCAAGCGTTAAACTGTGAGGCAGCCGAACCTCCCTGTGGTGAGTGCTTATCGTGTCAGAAAATAGCTTCAGCCAAGCATGCTGACGTCCAGATTATAGGTTTGACCACCGATGGGGATTCAGTTGAGGCTAAGTCTCGAGCAGAGATTAGTATCGACCAGATTAGACAAATGCAGCATTCAGCTAGCCTGCCACCCTTTGAGGGCATATATAAGGTATTTATTATTGACGGGGCTGAGCAATTATCAAGTGAGGCAGCTAATTGCCTGCTTAAGACCCTGGAAGAGCCTGTAGGCAAAGTAATTTTTATTCTGCTAACCACAAATGATAAGCTCCTGCCAGCCACAGTGATTTCTCGCTGCCAGCGACTGGAGTTACTCCTTCTGGCGGTTACCGAGGTGGAGGCTGCCCTTAATAGTGGCTGGGACATTGAGCCACAAAAGGCTAAGCTCCTGGCTAGGCTTTCCCATGGCCGCCTGGGTTGGGCGCTATCAGCGGCTCTTGATGATAGTTTGCTCCAGCAGCGTGCTGAGGGGAGGCAAAGGTTACTTGATATTATCAATGCTGATTATGAGGAGAGTTTTGCTTATGCTGCTGAGCTAGCAGCTCAGTTTAGCCAGAGGAGGAGGTCGGTTCAGGAGGTATTGGATTTGTGGCTTGAGTGGTGGCGTGACCTTTTGTTAGTCAAGGTAGGCTGTAAAGAGGCTATTACTAATGTTGACCTTGAAGCTACACTGATTGATAGCGCCAGAGGTTATAAGCTGGCTCAAATAAAGGCTTTTATTAATAGCATTCAGGCAGCTGGGGAGCAGCTTAGGCAGAATGCCAATCCGCAGCTAGCGCTGGAGGTGTTAATGCTTAGTATGCCTAGAACGGAGGAGAATATTTCGGTAAAGTATGGCTGAGATTGTTGGAATACGTTTCAAAAGAGCTGGTAGAGTATACTATTTTGACCCGGCAGGCTTTGACCTTGAGGTAAATGATTATGTAGTAGTCAATACAGCCCGTGGTCTTGAGCTGGGGCATGTGGTCGCTTCCCCTAAGCAGATATTGGACAGTGAGGTGGGTAGGCGGCTGAAGTTGGTAATGCGCAAGGCGGAACCTGAGGATATTAAGCGTGCCCAGGAATTTGAGGACGGGGAAAGAGAGGCTCTAGCCGAGTGTGATAAGTTGATTAATAAACTACATCTGCCAATGAAATTGCTATCTGCTGAATACAACCTTGATGGTAGTCGCCTTACCTTTTTCTTTAGTGCTGCCGAGAGGATTGATTTCCGTGAGCTGGTTCGGGAATTAAGTAAGCGTTTCAAGGTACGGGTGGAGCTACGGCAGGTAGGCTCCAGGGATGAAGGCAAGCTGATGGGTGGCTTTGGTAGGTGTGGTCGTCCGCTATGCTGTATGAGTTACTTGAGTGAGTTTAGCCCGGTTTCTATTAGAATGGCAAAGGAGCAGGGTTTATCCCTTAACCCGATGAGGATTTCAGGTGTTTGTGGTCGCTTGCTGTGCTGCTTGGGCTATGAGAGTGAGCAATACCGAGCTATGAAGGAGAAACTGCCCAAGGTGGGGCAGCGGGTGTCTATACCTATGGGGATAGCTAGGGTAGTTGGTGGTAACCCACTGAAGGAGACAGTATTGGTTGAGCTGGAAAGTGGGGCGAGGGTGGAATCGCCTCTCAGCGAGGTTACTATTATAGAATAGACCACTAATTAGTTTTCATTGGGGGAGGTATTTTTGCCATTCACTCTGGGTTTGTAGGTAGTGGTAGGGGATGTAAAAAAAGATATTACCGCGTGGGGGGGAAGGACGGCGAAGTAATCTCATCCCGGTCTGCTCAGGGGTTTTGCCTGCCTTACGACGATTACAGGGTATACAAGCGCTAACCACATTTTCCCAGGTGTGTTCACCACCTTTATATCGTGGGATGACATGGTCTAGGGTGAGTTGCCGAGTTTCCTTTCCGCAATACTGGCAGGTGTATTTATCACGGGTGAAGACCTCAAGGCGAGTTAGCTTTCTCTCAGGCCGGGGACGCTTAATCATATAAACTATTCGGATTACTGAAGGCAGTGGGAAGGTATAATTGGCTGAGTGGATGAATCCTGAGCCATTCTCTAACATCTCAGCCTTACCCCGATAAAGTAATACTACTGCTCGCCGGGCTCGACATATATTAAGCGGCTCGTAGTTCTGATTTAGCACCAGGACAGGAATGTTTGTCATGTCTAAGGCTTCTCTCTATACAGAAACTGGCTCATTTTACTAAAAAACCGCTGGCTATGCAAGCTTTAGCTTGAGCTTCTTAGCTCCAGCGTCCTTTCCGGCCAGTGCGAGGCGCTTTCTTTTGGCTAGATGTTGCATCAGTCCGGTAGTCAGGAGCAATAATATTAAATACTAGGCTGAGACGGGGGTCTACAAGCCTAGAACTGATACGGCTCTCAATTTCATCTAGTGAACCGCGGGCAGTAATTACTGTTGCCAGCCGGGCATTATAGCGGTAGTTGATAACCTGGTAAAGCTTTTCCTGTGCCCAAGGTGTGGTTGATTGCTCACCGAAGTCATCCAGGATGAGTAGAGGGGTATTCCTTACCGATTCAAAAAGCTGGTCATAGGATACCTTGCTCTCAGGGCTGAAGGTAGAGCGTAAATGGTCAAGGAAGTCGGGCACCACTTGAAACAGGACTGGCTTGCTGGCTTGGAGGCACTCGTTGGCAATAGCCGCTGCCAGGTGGGTTTTACCACAGCCGGTAACTCCCTGGAAAACTAGCCAGCCTTCGGGGGATTTAGCGAAATCATGGGCTAAGCGGAAAGCCTGCTCCAGGTTCTGGCGCTGCTCTGGTGGCAG
>JAUVZA010000086.1 GCA_030602805.1 Dehalococcoidia bacterium
GGCATCGAGTTTATCTCTCTGATGAGCATTAACACCTTGTCCAGTTCCGGTGCGTTTTGAGAAACCTTTTCAGCAGCGACAAGCACTTCCTTTATCAGCCGGAGCTGCTTTTCATTGGGGAATTTGTCGAGTGTATCTGCAACCTTAGAAAGCTGGGGCAGCCCTAATTTCTTCTCAAGGTCGCTCAGAAGGCTTTTGCCCCTTTCCATTACCATGGCTGCACCTCCTTATTAAAAGTCTAACCCCCGACGGGCAAATGGTCAAGTTAGGCTTTTCTTGATGGTAGCAGTGATATATTCCTTCGTAATCGGCGGACACTTCTTAAGGTCACTGGGGAAGTCATCGCCCCAGAGATAAGGGGTGAACGCAGCTGACATCTTGGTGAATATGGCTTCAACAGGGGTAGTCTTAAATGTAGGCTCGAATTTTATCTTGACCATTATGAACTCACCAACCCACTCCGTCAGCTGCGCCAGGGTTGGTGGGTTAGGGTGAGTAAGCCAGAAAGACCCTGGCTTTTCAATATCAGACATAGCGTCAACCACGGCATCTATAGGGACGAGGTTTAATCTTCCTGCAGGATTTGCCTTCAGCCTAAAGACAGGCTCAATTATGGGGAGCCGCAGTGTCCCTTCTATCTTTCTTCGCACAATTTCTGCCCTCTGGTGAATTTTTATCACCAGGGCGACGAACTGGGAGAAATGCCCTGGATAAAAGTGCTCCGCTGTTCCCATAACTATTGATGGCTTGAAGATGGTAACTCTGGGTAGGTCAGCTTCCTTGATCATCGTTTCGCAGAGGGCTTTTGACTGCTCATAGGTGTTTCTCCCCTGGGTGTAAGCACTCGAGGTGAAATATAGGTGTGGGATCCTGTGCTTAAGGCAAAAGTCGAGCACATTCCGGGTACCCAGAACATTGGTCTGCCATATCTCCCCTTCTTTATCCACACCTAAGCTATGAATGGCAGCCAGGTGATGCACAGCGCAAATATCCTCTGGCACTTCATTGAGGCCGAGGTTAGGCTGGAGGATATCCCCAACCAGGGGAATAAGGTTTTTGCCGGGAGCTGGTGGGTGGCGTGATAGCCCATAAATATGATGCCCCTTCTGTATTAACTGCGGGATTAGAGCAGAGCCTAAGAATCCGCTGGCGCCAGTAACTAATATTTTCATTCTAATCTCCCCAGCGTAAAAGGGTGGCCCCTGCTGCCAAGCCGGCACCTAAACTAATAATAAGGCCCCATCCTGACTGAGGGTCCTTTTCTTCCATTAAAATCTTCCCAACTATACCAATTGCAGAGCTCGATGTGTTCCCAAACAGTCTCAAGGCTTCTCTGGAAAGTGCCATCTTATCCTCTGGGATCCCCAGCTTATCCTTGAGGTTATTCAGGACTGCACTTCCCCCCGGGTGGATGACCCACCACCTTATGTCATTTAGACTCAGATGGTGTCTCTGGAGTATCCTCTCAATGGGAGGCTGCACCACTGAAGGAACTATCTTTGGTATCTGCCGTGATAGTAATACCCTCAGTCGTCCATCTTGCCAGACAAAGCCCAGGTGCTTCAGGTTCTCAGGGTCGAAGTAAGTCTCAAAGTCCACAAGATATGGGTGGCGGGGGTCATCATCAAAACCTATGAGAGCAGCTGCAGCGCCATCTCCAAAGATAGCATTGGCTCTCAACAGCTCCCACTCTCCGCTGGGGTCAGGCTCAGGCTCTGGGAAATGGCAGACGCTGCAGATCTCGGCCGAGATGGCAAGGGATTGCTGCCCCGTTGCTAGAGTGTGGTGGTAGGCTCTCCACAGGCTTGGTGCTGCTCCCTCGCATCCGGTTCCAAGAATAGGCGTGTAGACGACATTGGGAGAGAACCCGAGCTCAGAATGAAGCTGGTGCATTATGCTAGGACAATTATAGCCAGTGCAGCTGGCAAAGCTAACCGAACCAATCGGAGATACATCTCTCCTATCGAGACAGGCTTTCACCGCCTTTCTGGATAACCAAATAGCCCCTTTGTTGTATTCCTCACACGCTTGCTGCCAGCTCATCTGTGAGTCAAGAGGAACCCAAAGGTGACGCTTGTCGATAGCAGCATCCAAGAAAATGCGCCGAAAATGCCGTGGATAGTGCAGTGACTCAAAAACTTCCCCCTGGGTATAGCTTCGCTCGGGCACCGCAAACCCTATAGAGGTTATCTTCGGGCTCAAACTAGCCTCCAACTATTTGGCCGATCAGCAGTAAAATCATCAGAAGGAATATTCCTCCCAGTCCCCATAAAACGCCTACCTTAAGATTTTTCTCCAAATATAGTAGGCTGAATGAGAAGGGAATAAACGAGACAAGAGACAGTGCAGTTAATGGGGCGAGTATACCGCCGGCTATTAAGAATAGCTGGCTTAAGAAGGTAATCCCTAGCAGCCAGGCAAAAAACATTGTTATCGAGACATTGTTTTTCCACACCAAGGCACCAAAGTTCCTTAACCCCCTTGGCCAATTAGGTTTGGCATCTGTCCACTGGTCTATTGTCTCAGCTCCGTATCCCCACAAGATTAAGAATGGAATACCAGCCAGAAAGGCTGTCAGGAAGTCGGGGTTTGGCTGGGAGGCCATACCCATCATCACGGCTAGAGGTCCAAAACCAGTGCCAAGGGCGAGTTCGCAGTTCCAATGTAGCTTACCCCAGCTATACCAGAAGGTACACAGAGCGGTCCCTGCCCAGATAGCCCAGATTATAGGCGATGTATTATAGGCGACAATCCCAATGAAGACAGCCGAGATAGCTAAGTAGACGAGACCATTTACCAAAACTTCCTTATGGGTCATTATGCCGGCAGCGATTGGTTGTTGAGCTTTAGTGTAGACTTTACCCTTACTGCGCTCCTTCTCAGTCCCCTTATCAAACCCGGTCCAGGAGTAATCTAGCAGAGTATTAAAGCTATGGGAGTAAGCCATCAGAAATATAGCTCCCAAAGTTACCATCAATGATAGCCAGCTCCAGTGCCCGCCGAGGGCGATCCCGAGTAATACGGCACAAACTACTGCTGGTAAGGCAAAGAACCTGCCAAGACCAAGATGAGTTTTAATTTTCTCTTTCATCTAGGACCTCCTTTAACAAAATATATGTAAAAGTGCCATAACAAAGGCACTGGAAAGAGGAATAGTTAGGTTATCATCACAGTAATGACTAGTCTTGGTAAACCTCTCGGCTACTACAGCAGTTAAAGCCCCAGTCACACCAAGCCAGTAGGGTGTAATAAAGTAGGCAAGAATTAAACAAGTAATGAGCATCCCCAGGCTCCCCCAGTTGCCCTTAACTTCTCTCCCATAGACTTTACTTCTAATAAGCCCGGTTATGGCATCACCACCTCCCATAAAGCAGAGAGGGATGACAGCCAGCCAGGGTTCCCCTAATAGCCCCCAGCATATCCCGATGGTTACAATTCCTGTCGCCGGAAAGTGAATCTCAGCCAGGGCCTGTGGCCTTCCTGATCCCCCCACACCGCGAAAAGTGTTTGGTCGGAAAAACCTAGCGTAAAGAAGCAATACAGTAAACCCTGTTGTTAAGATAAGCGGCCACCAGAAGGTGCTGAATAATAACGGGCATAACAAGAAGCCAATGCAGCCACCTAGATGGCCAAGCTTCCTACTGAGGTATTGAGGGATACTGTAGTCATAAAACAAATTCGCCAGATATAGACCTAGTAAGGCTGCCCCGGCGATCAAAAGGGCAAATGGTGCTTCAGCTAGCACTTTCTGCGCCCTTTTGTTGCTTCATTCCAGCAACAGCATCTCTGGCAATGGGCTGCATTTTGGCAAAGGCATGCTTCTCCATAGCATTGAAAATCTCCTCGGCATCGTATAGCACACTCTCCCCGCTAATCTTGAGGAACCCGTTGACATAGGCTGCCCGGGGACTTATCCCCGGGTTGTTGGGAAGCTTAGCTATCCACACCAGGATGCCAATGAGCGTATCGTCTGTCATGAGGATTTCGTTGCGGATGTCTTTGTCATTATCCTCCCTGAAAATGCCAAGGGGGGTCAGCCGCATCATAAAAGAACCGCCCTCAGGACCAGTAACTATCAGCCGTCCCTTCCTACCGGTAACAGCAGATCTCTTGTCGGCCGGCAGCTCCCTGAGAATGTTTTGGTGCAAAAGCTTGTCCTCTAGGATGAAATTAAAGACCTTCTCTGCTATAGTATCCATTCATAACCTTCTAATAGCTGTTTTCACTGCCCTCTTGGCTATTGCCTTATAAAGCTTCGTCAGCATACTATCCTTCAGGATCAGTGGCTTAATGTCATCCATGAAACTAGCTATTCTGTCAAACCCTGCATCAATCATATTCTGCGCTGAGGTAAGAGGAATCTCACCTAGCAAAGGAATGCCGTTTTCCTCACAGACCTCCCCCAGCTCTGCCTTGGGTGAGATAAAAGGCCAAAATTGCTTGCCGGATGGGGCAATGCAGTAAGCCATGTTGGCGATAAGCCCGAGGACCGGCACCCGCTTTATCTTGATAAAATCAAGTGTTCTGACCAAATCGGCCACGGCTATATCAGTAGGCTGGAATACCAGCACAACACCATAGACATCACCAGCTACAGCGTCGTAGAGGGCTTGCATGAACCCAGAGCTAGAGGGAGGCGAATCAAGTATGAGATAATCCAGCTCCGGCCATTGAACATCATGAATAAGCTCACGCATTGCCCGTATCAGGGTCGGTTCGTCCCACAAAACCGCCGGGCTTTCCCCGTAGTGGCTGGCTAGAGTCAGGGCGTAAAGCCCATCAATCTTAAATGGGAGCAAGTTTGCCGCTACGGAATCCAGGTCCCACTGGGGAGCCTCAGCCAGTCCCAGTGCCTTATATAAAGTGGGCGCTGTGGCATCTACATCCAATAAACCTACTTTATGGCCGGCACGGTGAAGTGCTTTGCCAAGGTTCACAGTGGTTGTCGTCTTGCCTGTTCCGCCTTTTAGGGCAGAGATAATAATTCGTCTCATTGAAAACTATTCTAATTTCCAGACTCCTATTTGTCAATATCACAATGCCTCTATCTGTCGTGGGGACAACGGCAGATAGAGACTTGACCTTTAATCCGTACTACTTTATAATTTTCCCGTAAAACTAACACTGGGGGAAGGAAATATGGTAAACACAGGAGAACAAGGAGCAGAGACACAGGAGGAGAAGAAGGAGATGAGGCTGGAGATACGGCTGGATGCCGATAGTCATCAGCGCGTTAAAAAGATGGCTAGGTATGCTGCCGTTGAAGGCATAATTCCTGACGACCACCGGGGCAATATAACCGCCTGGGTAAACTTTTGCCTAAACATAGGTGATGAGCTAATGACAAAACACGCCCAGAAAAAGAGGGGCTTTTAAGGAG
>JAUVZA010000019.1 GCA_030602805.1 Dehalococcoidia bacterium
CTCTACTCAACTCGGGGAGCGATGGAGTACTGGTAGTAGGCACAACCGGGGAATCCCCCACCCTTATCCGATAGGAGGAGTTGCGCCTGTTCGATGAGGTGAAATCGGCCGTAGGCGAACAAGGGGCAGTAATAGTTGGCACTGGTAGCAACAGCACCGCCGAGGCCTTAGAGGCGACCAAAGAGGCAGAGCGAATCGGGGTTGATGCCTGCCTATTAGTAGTTCCTTACTATAATAAACCTACTTAAGAAGGCTTATACCAACACTTTAAGACTATCGCTCAGAGCACTAATTTACCCTGTATCCTTTATAATGTGCCGTCACGCATTGTTACCAACTTATCGGCAGAGACGGTTATCAAACTGAGTCAAATTGACAACATTATCGGGGTAAAGGAAGCCAGTGGTAATCTGGGTCAAATCTCTCAGATAATCAGTAATACAGGAGAAGATTTCCTCGTCTGGAGTGGCAATGATGGCGATACCCTGCCCATACTGGCTCTGGGTGGCTATGGCATCATTAGCGTTGCCTCATATCTGGTTGGTAATCAAATAAAGGAAATGATTGATAGCTTTACTGGTGGTAAAACGGATAAAGCTGCTGAGATACACCGCCATCTTTTACCCCTAATTAATGCCCTGTTTATTGTCTCCAACCCTATTCCAGTTAAATATGCGGTCAATTATGTAGGCTTTAATGTGGGGAAGCCACGCTTGCCCCTTACTGAGCCTGATGAAAAATCAGCCGCCATCATCAAAGATACTCTGAAGAATTATAAGATTGACCTACCGCTATAAGTGGGAACTACTGTCCTGTGGCACCCTGATTAAAAGATACAAGAGACTTGTCCCACAGATTTGTATGTTTCCGTGTGCAGAAGTTCGTTAGCAAAAATGTTAGCAATTTCAGAACGAATAATAAATAAAAGGAGAAATGAGTATAATTAATCAGGTGTTATTGGAAGCTTTCTTTTGTTGCAATAATCTTGTTGGATATGAATAGTCTCTTTGGGTCTGGTTTGCCGGATTGGCCCAATTCGCCAGTTTTACGTTTATATTGGTGAACAAGTGCAACCGGTTGACCATCTGAATCATAGTAGACTACTATTTGGCTTCTTGTACATTTTGGTTCATTAAGCTTCCTTCGTTGTTTAAGCTTGAGATGATTATCGAAATGAAAAATCCTCTGTTTAAGTTCACCGGCGAGTACTCGTTCAAAATATTGACATTCATTAAATAATTCTTGTATACTTTCATTAGAGACCCATTCTGGTTCAGACCAAAAGGAGTTAGTTGTCATGATAACCTCGATTGAAATATTTTCTTGGGCAAATGATTATTTGGAGAAAAGGATATCATTGCATGAATTAGAATCATGGTTAGTTTCTATGCTTCCCGTTTATCTTTCGAATCCTACCAGTGAAGCGGCCGAACTTGTAGGTGTCATTGAATTAGGGCTAGCCGAGATTAATGCAGATATTAGCACTGAACGTAGTTTAAGATTATTGCTAAGAAAGCATCTAGTAAATAATAAGGTTACATCGATGCAATATACAGACCTAGATAGCACAGATTTAACAGTTGCAACCATTTCATCAACAGATTCTACGACGTTGGAATGGACGGACCCGCTACCATCCTGGAGTACCTTACCTCAAGTGGAATACGTGTAATTACTTGTCCATCGAAATCAATTTTAAACCAGTATAGACCCTCATACTTATAAGGGATATCAATAGGACTAACGATATTTATTCCCTTATTCTCACCTTCCATTGTTACAGATATAGTTACAGGCTGTAATGTTTCTCCTGAAGGTTGCTCGGGAGTAATGGTTATTTCGTGGCGTCCTCTGGCAGTACCAGATTTAAAATTAAGTACCATAGTTAGTGGGTATCGGAATTCGGGCATATCTTGTGGTGGATTAGAACCACGTTCTGCATGTGTTACACGATCAACAACACGTATTAAAGAGATAACGCCATCACCTTCACGTAGAACACGCTCGCAAAATGCAGCTAATTGAATATATGGCCCACGTTCAAAAGGGTTGCGAGTTGTAACAGTCATATTATCACCTTAATTTATAATTTATATTTACAAGTGAATATATTTCGTTAATCGATTCTTACGGTAATTATAATCCCTCTTGTCAAGTAAAACAACAAATATAGATAACTTGTGATTTTTGACTATTGAACCCCTGATTAAAGGATAGGCATCTTGTGGATAGTCTGCTCTCGCTCTGGTCCTACACAGATGAGATTGACCGGGCAGGAGGTGAGTTCTTCTAGCCTGGCTATATATTGGCGAGCCTCAACAGGTAACTGCTCATAGTCACGAATATGATTAGTGGGGGCTTGCCACCCGGGTAGCTCCTCATAGATAGGCTGACACTTATCTAAAGCGGCTACACTACTCGGGAAATAATTAATGGTCTTCCCGTCCAGTTCATAGCCCACACATACCTTCAGGCGAGGCAAGGCATCAAGAATGTCAAGGCGGGTAATTACTGCTCCGGTAAAGCCATTGATTCGGGTGCTAAAGCGAGCGGCAACAGCATCAAACCAGCCACAACGGCGGGGTCTGCCGGTAGTAGTCCCATACTCGTGAGCCCGTTCCCGAATCAAATCGCCAGTTTCATCCTTCAACTCGGTAGGCATGGGGCCACTACCAACCCTGGTGCAGTAAGCCTTAAACACACCTAGAATGCGACTAATCCTGGTCGGACCCAGACCGGCGCCTACACAGCCTCCCCCCACCAGTGGTGAAGAAGAGGTAGTATAAGGATAGGTGCCAAAATCGGGGTCAAGTAAAGCCCCCTGGGCTCCTTCTAGTAGAACCAGCTCCTCCCGGTTCAATGCTTCCTCCAGCATTATAGTCGTCTCCCGAATGTAAGGAGCCAGACGCTCCCCATACTGACAATACTGACTATATACTTCGTCCAACGATAGAGGGCTAACCCCATAAATTTTGGTCAAAATAATGTTCTTGCCGTCAAGTATAAGACGGAGCCGCTCCATCAATACCTCTTTATCTAAAAGGTCGCCAGTTCTAATACCCAACCTAGCTACTTTGTCAGCAAAGGCAGGACCTATACCCCGGCGTGTTGTGCCCAATGCCTTCCCCGCCCGTGACTCCTCCTCCAAACCATCAAGAAGGATATGATAGGGCATAACCAAATTAGCCCGGTCACTGATAAATAACCGGCTGGTATCCACACCACGCTGGTTAAGCTGGTCTATCTCATCAATTAGCACGGCCGGATTAATCACCACGCCATTACCGATAATGCAAACGACTTGGGAAGAAAAAATACCAGAAGGGATAAGGTGCAGCCTAAACTCACCGTAGGGGTTAACTACAGTATGACCAGCATTGTCACCACCAGAAAAACGGACTACTACCCTTGCTTTCTGGGCAAGCAGGTCAACCACCTTGCCCTTCCCCTCATCCCCCCACTGAGCCCCAATAACAGCAATAACCGGCATTATTTCCTCCTGTCCAGAATAAACATTTCTTTACTTATAGCATAAACAGCCCTATAAATAAACAATCTCCTAAAAGCTACCTAATCTTTGTCTGTCGCCATACATAAAGTAATCTCTGGCCAACCGTAAAAAAGCTAAACACTACTATAATAGCTAAGGCAATAATTAAGGCATAGTCAATCTGGCTCAGTAAAAGACCTAATGCCAGCACAATGACCCTCTCGGCTCGAGTAAATAACCCTACCTGACACTCCAGACCCAATGCTTCCGCTCTAGCCCTGATATAGCTCACCAGCAGTGAGCCAATTAAGGCAACACTAGCCAGTAAAATTCCAGTGATTGATTGTTCTCCAGCATAGAGGACTAAAACGCCGAGCAGCAGTACTGCCTCTGATAAACGGTCAAGCGTAGAGTCAAGAACAGCACCAAAACGGGTAGCCTGATTAGTACGGCGAGCCAGTGCTCCATCAAGGATATCAAAAAAACCAGCTAGTAGCACTACAAAGCCGGCGGCAAGAAGATGCCCTTTAATAATAAGGGCTGCGGCGCCGACAGTTAGTAAAAAACCAAACCAGGTTATAGCACTGGGGGTTATAGATGTCCTAGCTAAAAGCCTCACTACCGGTTCAGTAAAACGATAGGCTAAGGACTTACGAACTTCAGATAACTTTGCCATTGACCATCGCTTTTCTGAAACAATCTTATCCTAAGCTGTCTCTATCTCTTACTTAAACCGACATAGCTTCAACTTCTGGAAGGTGTTCCTTCCACGGAGGCTCACTAAGTATTCTGACATAGTAATTCAACACCATTTGGGCAACATGCTCCCAGCTATACTCCATTGCTTTGAGCCTTGCCCTCGCTCCCATCTCCCGCCGAAGTGATTCATCAGTCAGGAGAGAAACTAGAACCCGGGCTAACATTTCCTCATTCTTGGGCGGCACTAACAGCCCCTCAACACCATGAGTCAGTACGCTATTATAACCTGCTATATTTGTCGCCACGATTGGCTTACCCACAGCCATAGCCTCGAGTAAAACAATCCCAAAGCTTTCCAGCCCTGTGGCCGGCGCACAAAAAACATCGGCTGTTTTATAATACTGAGGTAACTCACTCTGAGGCTTACCACCAACAAATATGACGTCCTTTAACCCGCTCCGCGCAACCTCCTTTTCATACTTACCACGCAGTCTCGTCCCGGGACCGACTATGATAAGCCGTGAATTGGGCACTTCTTGTCTTACTTGCCTGTAGGCTTTTATGAGATAATTCACACCTTTTTGTTTCTCCAAGCGACCAACAAACACAATATTCAGTTTCCCATCACAAAATTCACTAATCGGAGATACATCAGGAGAAAAGAGCTCCAAATCAATACCATTGGGAATAATATTATAATACCCAGGGATATGTTTACTGGCAAACTTCATAGCTGCCTGTGATACCGCAATTTTACCATCAAGCTTATGCAGGCGCCTTCTTAGCATTATAGTACTTATGGGTCTACCAAACTTGTAACCCGGTTTACCGCCGAAGGCATGAAAAGTAGCCACATTGGCTGTATTTGAAAAACGCAGCACAGCACTACAAAGCATAGGCATAAAGGGCTCATGGAGGTGGATAATATCAAAGTTCTCCTGGCTAAGAACAGATTTTATAGTAGGGCCTAACCTTAGTGATATGGTAACACGGCAGATAGTACCGCCAACGGGTATGGGGATAGGTGTTCCTATGCGTATGAACCTGCCGCCAATACCAGAGACATTACCAGATGAGGGAGCAATAATCCTAACATCATGCCCCATCCTGGTAAAGCGACGCTCTAGAGAAGAAACATGAATGTTAACGCCACTGGGGTAAACAAAATCATAAGGCGAAACTAATGCTATCTTCATAAGTAGCTGCCTAAAACTTCCCCACCGGTTTACTCAGGCTGTTGCTCTAAAGAACGGCTCTCTTCTGCAACTTGCTTAGTACTAGCAATAAACTCTTCCACCATTCGGTGAGCTTCGTCATCTGTATATTGAATAGGCGGTGATTTCATAAAATAGGCAGAGGGAGCTACCAGTGCCCCCTTTAAGCCACGGTCTAGGGCAAGTTTACAGCACCTTATAGCATCAATGACCACCCCTGCTGAGTTAGGGCTATCCCACACCTCAAGTTTCAAATCCAAGTCCAAAGGGACATCACCAAAGGTTCGCCCTTCCATTTTGATATGACAGAACTTACGGTCCTTAAGCCACGGCACATAATCACTGGGACCGACATGGATATCATCTGGGTCAAGCTTATAGTCAAGTTGAGAGGTAACTGCGTTGGTTTTAGATATTTTCTTGGACTCAAGGCGCTCCCGCTCTAACATATTAAGAAAGTCAGTATTCCCCCCAAAGTTCAACTGATAGGTTCGCTCCAGCTTAACCCCACGGTCTCTAAATAGTCTGGTCAAGACGCGATGGACAATAGTGGCTCCGACCTGAGATTTTATATCATCACCAATAATAGGTAGTCCCTTTTTAGCAAAGCGCTCCTGCCAATACTTCTCTCGGGCAGTAAAAACAGGAACACAATTGATAAAGCTACAGCCAGCTTCCAGCACCTGTTCAACATACCACTTAGTTGCCTCCTCACTACCAACAGGCAAATAGTTAATCACCACATGGGTTTTGGTTTCCTTAAGGATTTTAACTATATCAGCGGTTTGTCCTGGCGCCTTCTCTATTACCTGGGAAAGATACTTGCCCAAGCCATCGTGGGTCATACCTCGCTCAATTTTAACGCCTGTAGTCGGCACTTCACAAAATTTGAAGGTATTATTAGGTGAGGTAAAAATCGCCTGTGCTAGGTCTTTGCCAACCTTATTCTTATCAATATCAAAGGCGGCTACGAAGTTGATATCGTTTATATGGTACCCCCCCAGATTAACATGCATAAGCCCAGGCACAAATTCAGTCTCTTTCGCCTTCTTATAGAAGCAAACGCCCTGAACTAGTGATGAGACACAATTACCTACTCCTATTATGGCTACATTTATATTAGCCAAGACCAATCGCTCTCCCTTCTAATTAGCAAAAAGCCTCTTTAAAAGGTTGCCAAATTAACCTATTACCAATTGAATTAAGTAAACACTTGCCAGCTAATAACTACTATTGTGCTCTCGCCCCTACCGATTCACTAAAGTGTTAATATAAGTACTTTATTTAGCTAGCACCGCTGCCTAATGAGGGTCGCCAGTGAAACCGGCTAATAATTAGCCTTGCCCAATTCTAAATACTTTGGTCCCACAAGCAGGGCAAACCCCCCGCGTAGCTGGTCTTCCATTCTTCAGGGTAACCCGCTCTGCGTTTTTTATCTCCACCTTCTTTCTGCACTTAAAACAATACGCTTGCATTCTTGTTACCTCCTTTTAGCATTGTTTGAACTATATTCCTATTATACGCAAGCTGTCAAGGCCTATTAAATAATTTGTTTATCAAAAACTGGAATTCAGCTGCCTATCAACTATAGACCAACTTCAGAAAAACCCTTTTTCAGGTGACCACTAGCATCAAAAGAAGGCTTACCCCAAGGCTTATTAATACTCACCTGCCATCCACAATCAACCCTTGTGCTGCTCAGCGCTGCTATCACTACTAACCTCATCAATTAGCTGTAAGAGGTAATCTCCCTGTTCAATAGAATCATCCCACTGAAAGTTTAGTTCAGGAATATGTCGTAACCTTAGACGCTTAGCCAGTTCATTACGGAAGAAACCCGAAGCAGCAGCTAATACGCTTAGTGTTTCTTGCTTTTCTTCCTCGCTACCTATACGGCTGACGAATATCTTAGCCTGTCTTAGGTCAGGAGAAGTGGAAACATCGGTCACAGCAACAAAATTACCAAGTCGGGGGTCTTTGACCTGGCGCTGAAGTAATTCACTAATTTCCTGGCGAATGAGACTATTCACTCGCTCAATGCGATGTCCCATAAATTATCGCTCCTTAGCCAGCTTTCTCCCTCCTGAAAAATTCTAATATATCACCAACTTGAAACTCGCTAAAATCCTTGATGCCCACACCACACTCATAACCAGCGGCTACCTCCTTAACATCATCTTTAAAACGCCTCAGACTGCTAACAATAGATTCAACCACTACTTCCTCCCCACGCCGCAGCCTAGTTGAGGCACCCCGAGTTACCTTACCTTCAGTAACATAGACACCAGCCGCCTTTTCCTTCTTACCCGCAGGAAAGAGAGCTCTTACCTCAGCCCGCCCATCGATGACCTCAACATAAGTCGGCTCCAACATACCCTTGAGCGCCTTGCCCACATCATCGACCAAATTGTAAATTACATCATAGTGGCGGATGTCTATACCCTCTACATCAGCCAGTCGCCTGGCTCCCGGCTCACAACCAGTATTAAAACCAATAATGAGCCCCTTAGAAGCAATAGCCAACATAACATCACTCTCAGTAATATTGCCACTGCCGCTATGGATAACTCTAACCTTGACTTCCTCTGTTCCCAACTGTTCCAAAGAACTTCTTATCGGTTCGATACTGCCTTGAACATCAGCCTTGAGAATAACATTAAGCTCTTTTACTTGGCCGGCACTTATTTGGTCAAAGAGATTATCAAGTTTCACTGATTTCGGCATTGTCTCCGGTTGACGTTTTTGTATTAAAACCTGTGCCTGGTGTTCGCTAACCACAGTAGTTAGGGTATCTCCCGCTTGAGGCACACTATTTAAGCCAAGGAGTTCAACGGGGGTAGCTGGTCCAGCTTTCCTCACCCGCTTACCTATATCATTAAACATAGCTTTTACCCTACCCCATGTAGTCCCAATTACTATAGTGTCACCAAGCCTTAAGGTTCCGTTATGAACTAACACCGTAGCTAAAGGACCCTTAGTCTTGTCCAGCTTAGCTTCAATAACCACCCCTACTGCCGGTAGAGAAGGGTTTGCCCTAAGGTTCTCCATCTCAGCCACAACTAGAAGATTTTCTAACAACTCAGAGATGCCTTCCTTTTCTTTAGCCGAAGTTAGAACACAGACTATATCGCCTCCCCACTCCTCAATAAGTAAACCGGCATCAGCCAACTGTTGCTTGACAAGCCCCGAATTAGCCTCAGGCTTGTCAATCTTATTAATAGCCACCATGATAGGCACCCCAGCCGCTCGGGCGTGGTCTATAGCTTCTAAGGTCTGTGGCATTACCCCATCATCAGCGGCTACTACCAAAATAGTGATGTCGGTTACCTGAGCGCCGCGAGCTCGCATAGCAGTAAAGGCTTCATGACCTGGGGTATCCAAAAAGGTAATCTTTTGCCCATTGACCTCTACTTGATAAGCACCAATATGCTGAGTAATACCGCCGGCTTCAGTATCCATCACATTACTCTGTCTGATAGCATCCAAGAGCATGGTCTTACCGTGGTCAACATGCCCCATAATAGTAACTACAGGAGGTCGTGGCTGCAGACCATCAAGCTCCTCATTCTGGAGCTGCCGCTTCTTAATCTCACCAATAACATTAGCTGATTTTCGAGTCACCCGAGGTTTAAGGCGTACTTCATAACCAATGTCTTTAGCTATTGCTGCTGCTGCTTCATAGTCAATGACCTGGTTAATATTAGCCATAATGCCGTTTCTCATTAGTCGTTTGATGATGTCAATGGCACTAATCGGCAAAAGCTCAGCCAATTGTCTCACACTTAAGGCGTGAGGAACCTCAATCAAGAGTGCCTTCGGTGATGAAGAACTATCACTAACCGCGAGCTTCAAAACGTTGTCCTGTTCGCCTACCCTAGCCACTGGTTAACTCCTTACAGAAGGTCTTTTCCATACCTAATAAGCTGTTCTCGATTATCCTGGGTAAGAGTAGTCCGTAGAACATGCTCTAGCTGACTACCCCTCAACCCAACCTCCCAGCATCCTTGTGACCAACACAAATAAGCACCTCGCCCTGCCTTCTTGCCACCGGTATCAACCTCTACACTCCCATCAGAAACACGCACTAAACGGATTAGCTCCTGCTTAGCTTTTACCTTACGGCAAGCCACACAAGTCCGCTGTGGTGCATGCTTAACAAAAACAGTGTGGGGGTTAATACTCCTCTTCCTCCTCATCCTCGCCTATAGGAATTTCTGACTCTCGGCGCTGTTTTTTAAGCCTGATGCCATCCTCAGCTCTCCCCTCGCCTTTAGTGCCCTTCTTTTTCCTCTTCTTTGACTTAGTTTCTGGCTTAGTCGGTGCCGGTATCAAAATATCCTCAGCAAACCGAACCTGAGGTTTTTCCACTGCTGCTTGTGGTTCAAAAGGAACCGGTGGGGGGATAAGTGTACCCCCAGTAGCGGGTAAAGGTTCAGCCGCTTCCTCTGGCGGCTTTGCCGATACTAAAGCTGGCTCCATAGCATCCGGGGTTCTAGCCGGAGGCTCCTCCCCAACTATAGCCTCTTCCTTCGTCTCGGTTAAAAGCTTGGCCTTTGCCATCCTTTCTGCCTCGGCAGTTGAGGCACTCTTAATATCAATTCGCCACCCGGTGAGTTTAGCTGCCAGCCTCACATTCTGCCCTTCTTTGCCAATAGCTAATGAAAGTTGCCTATCAGGGATAACTACGGTAGCTACCTTCTCTTCATCATTCAGCTCGACACTTAACACCTGGGCCGGGCTAAGAGCACTAGCAATAAAGACAGAGGCAGATGGATTCCACATAACAACATCAATTTTTTCGCCATCTAACTCATTCACAATATTTTGTATCCTGATACCACGTAATCCAACGCAGCAACCAACCGGGTCAATACCATCCTGACGTGCAGCTACAGCTACCTTACTTCGATAGCCAGCTTCACGAGCAATTGATTTTAACTCCACAATCCCGTTAAAAACCTCAGGAACCTCCAACTCAAAGAGCCGACGAAGTAAATTTGGGTGAGAACGTGACACCACCAGCTGGGGGCCCCGGTTAGTCTGAACTACTTCTAAGAGGCAAACCTTAAGTCTTTGACCTACCCGATACCTCTCATTGTGCGCCTGCTCAGCTGCAGGCAGCACTGCCTCTGTTCTACCCAAATCAAGAAGTATCTGCCTGGATTCAATACGCTGCACCAACCCAGTGACAATATCACCTTCCTTATCCGCATATTCCTCAAATATAGCGCTATGCTCCGCCTCATGAAGACGCTGCAAAATGACCTGCTTTGCCGTTTGAGCAGCGATGCGCCCAGCATTTCGCGGGGTAGCTTCTACCATGATAGCCTCGCCAATCTGCACATCTGGCTTGACTCGGCGCGCCTCATCTAATGGTATTTCGCGGCGTCCATCTAAAGGTAGCTCAACTACAGTTTTCTCAACCCACACTTCAACCTTGCCAGTAGTAGGATTAATCTTAACCGCAATATTCTGGTTAGCAGCAAAATTATCCTTCCTATAAGCTGATACTAGGGCTGACTCTACTGCAGCAATAACCACTTCCTTAGGCAGTTTCTTCTCTGCCGAGAGTTGGGTGATAGCGAGCAGAAAGTCGCTCTTCATCGCAGATTAAGACCTCCCATTCTATTATTTATTTCCCACATAATAAAAAAGTGGGAATAAAACCCACTCAACTACTCAACCTTTATCTAGTAAAAAGTATAGCATAATCAAGTTTAAGATGCAAGCCCCTGGGCAATGTTAAGGCTAGAAATATTAGTTGCATTAAGCTATAATAAGCACTAGAGGTGATAACTAGAATGCCGTCGTCAGAATGGGTGAGAACTTGAACATAGAAAAATTAAAGGCTTCTGTCATAGGTGAAATAGACACTCGGCATCATCAGCTTAGTGAGATTAGTCTAAAAATTCACGCCAACCCCGAGCTAGGTTTCCATGAGGTCAAGGCAACTGCCTGGCTAACCCAATACCTAGAGGAAAATGGTTTCTCTATAGAACGGGGTATCTGTGAGCTGCCAACTGCCTTCAGGGCAAGCTACAGACAAGGGAAACCCACTATCGCCATTCTAGCTGAGTATGATGCCCTACCTGGTCTTGGTCACGCCTGCGGTCATAATCTAATAGCTGCCTGTGCCGTTGGTGCTGCTGTAGCTTCCAAGCTAGCCATTAACCAGTTCGGAGGTAGTATCTTGGTTATCGGCACACCGGCTGAGGAGACATACGGTGGCAAGGCAATAATGGTAGATAGAGGTGCCTTTAATAATGTGGACATGGCTATGATGGTGCACCCAGGGGTATATGATACCGCTACCACCCAATTTCTTGCCTGCCAGGCTCTAAAGGTTGAGTTCTTTGGTAAGGCGGCTCACGCTGCAGCTAGACCAGAGGCGGGTGTCAATGCTTTAGAAGCCATGCTAAACTCCTTCGCCGCCATTAATTCACTCAGGCAACACATTAAGAGCACAGCCCGCATCCATGGTATAATTACTGATGGTGGGCAAGCAGCTAATGTTGTCCCCGCCCACAGTGCTGGAGATTTTATGGTGCGTGCTGAGGATAATACCTACCTCGACGAGTTAAAAGAGAGGGTCCTAAATTGCTTTGTTGGCGCTGCCACAGCTAGTGGCGCTCGCCTGGAATATAGGTGGGGAAAGATACGCTATGCCCCCATGCGCAATAATCTAACCCTGGCTCGGCTATTCCGGCAAAATATGCAATCCCTTGGACGCAAGGTGCATCTCTCCGACCCCAGTAAAGCCCATGGTAGCACTGATATGGGCAATGTCAGCCAGCTAGTGCCCGCTATTCACCCTTTCGTAGCCATAGCCCCGAAGGATGTGCCAGGTCATTCCCCCCAGTTTGCTGAGGCAGCTGCCTCAGAGGCTGGTATCCGTGGTCTCGTTGATGCCGCCAAGGCTCTAGCCATGACTGTTGCTGACTTGGTTGCCAATCCTGAAATAGCTGTCAAGGTTAGAGGGGAGTTTAAGCAAAATAAATGATTAAGATAGGCATTCCCAGAGCTCTACTCTACTACCAATACTACCCTATGTGGCAGACATTCTTTGAAGAACTGGGGGCAGAAGTGGTGGTTTCACCACCCACCACTCAGACTGTGTTATCGGAAGGCTCATCCCGGGTGGTAGCTGAGACCTGCTTGCCAACAAAGGTTTTTTTGGGTCACGTTCTTTCTCTAGTAAAAAAGTGCGACTATATTTTTATACCTGCCATACGCAGTGTGAAAAGCAAGACTTATAACTGTTCCAAGTTTCTTGGCTTACCTGATATGACCAAAGCAGTTATCCCCGAATCGCCGCCTATCCTAGATATAGATATTGATGTTAACAAGGGGAAGCATGAGCTGTATCAAGCTATTTATAAGCTGGGACGGCGTTTTACCTGGAATCCGTTCAGGGTCAGGCGAGCCAGTATAGCTGCCTGGCAAGCTAACCTGAATTATCAACAGTTACTGTGTAACCATAGCTTAACACCACCACAGGCAATAGAAAGAATATTAGATACACCCGGGGTAGAGCCAAAAACACATTCCGAGTACCCAATTCCAATGCAAGCCACCATTGCCATCATTGGTCACCCCTATCTCCTCTATGATGAACACATAAATTACCGCCTTATCCACCGGCTTAAGCAAGCTCAGAATAAGGTGTTAACCCCGGAGATGCTCACCACTGAGGAGCTCGAATCGGCTACAGCTAGATTGGTGGGCAGAGCCAAGTGGACATGCGAAGAGGAAGTGGTAGGGGCTGGAGGGCACTATTTGAGAAGCGGCGCCGATGGTGTAATAGGAATAACGGCGTTTGGCTGCGGACCTGATTCACTGATGATGGATATAGTGCAACGGCAAGCCCAGACTATGACCACTCCCTTTATGAGTCTTACCCTGGATGAACATACGGCTGAAGCCGGTATAGTTACCCGGCTTGAAGCCTTCCTTGATATGATATATAGAAAGAAAAGGAAACGGATATGCGTCTAGGCCTAACCCATATGGGTAATATTGATGTAGTCGCCAAAGCAATAGCTAATAAGCTGGGCATTGACTTGGTGATGACACCGTCCGCAAGTCGACGCACCCTGGACTTGGGGGTTAAATACTCACCCGAGACGGTCTGCTTCCCCTTCAAACTTCAACTCGGTAATATGATTGAGGCTCTAGAGTTGGGGGCAGACACTTTAGTGATGCCGGGCGACCTTGGTCCTTGCCGTATGGGCTACTATCACAAGGTTCTCGAGCAAATTCTGCGCGAACTGGGCTATAAGTTTCAGATGGTAACCCAGAAGCGTGGTATAATACACATGGTGAAATATCTCACCAATGGAGCTTCTCTGGGGAAAATAATAACAGCTGCCCATTTCGCCCTAGCTAAACTGAAGACACTGGAGGAACTTGAACGAGTGGTATATGAAATACGAGCCATAGAGCAGGATAAGGGTGAAGCTACCCGAATCTATAGAGAGGGTATTAAGGCTATAGATAATGCCCCAGACTATCGGGCCATCGGGCAAGCCAAGCGAGAGTATCTACAAAAGCTCATGCGCTTACCCACAATCACTTCACCTGCTCCCTTAAAAGTTGGCGTTACTGGTGAATTCTTCGTCGTGATTGACCCCTTTACTAACCTGGACATAGAAATTGAACTGGGCAAGCTAGGGGTTGAGGTCAGGCGTCACATATCCATCGGTGAATGGGTCAGGCTCAACCCCTTTGTCTACGCCCTTGGCTTACGAGAAAAGGACAAAAGCCACAAGGCAGCCACGCCGTATCTTTCCCGCTTCGTGGGTGGGGACGGCTGGCAATCAGTAGGCGAAAAGATATTACATGCCAGAGATTGGGATGGAATTGTTCACCTGGAACCGTTTGGTTGCCTGCCCGAAGTAATGGCCCGCAATATCATGCCATCAATAAAAGAAGGACCCCCGGTGCTTAATATTATTTACGACGAACACACTGGGAAGGCAGGAATAATAACTCGCCTTGAAGCCTTCGTAGATATGCTCCACAGAAAGAAAAGGAGGCAGGTAGCCCTATGCGTATAGGCATGCCCCATATGGGCAATACATATATACCCTTTAAGGCCCTATTCCAAAGGCTTAATGTTGACTTTGTATTGTCACCAATTAGCAACCGGCGCACCCTATCCCTAGGTGTCAGGCACTCCCCTGAGGGATTGTGCATCCCATTTAAATTAACTCTGGGCAACCTGATTGAAGCTACCGAGCTGGGAGCAGATACTTTACTTATGCCTAGCGGCTACGGTATCTGTCGCTTAGGCTATTACGCTATGACGCAGGAACAAATTCTCCATGACCTGGGGTATAATAACATCAAAGTAATCGGGGTAGGTTTTTCTGAACACAAACTTTTCGGTCTACTCAAAATAATTAAGCAGTTGTCAAACAATGCCCCCTGGATTAGAATTATTTCAGCCTTCCGTATTGGTCTGACCAAGCTAAATGCCTTGGATAAAATAGAGAGGGTGGTGCAAAAGATTCGGGCTGTAGAGCTAGTAAAGGGGACAGCCAATAAGCTATATGCCAAAGCTGTTAAAGCTATTGATGAGGCCGATGATTACAATACCTTGAAGAAGGTAGAAACAGGTTATATCAACCAGCTTAAGCAAATAGATAAGAACCCTCAAGCTCAACCACTGATAGTGGGCATCACTGGAGAGTTTTATGTGTTGTTGGAGCCCTTCTCTAATTTAGATGTGGAGAATGAGTTGGGTAAGCTGGGCGTAGAAGTAAGGCGAAGGCTCTTCATCTCAGGATGGACTAAATTCAGCCTGTTTCTCAACTCCCTGGGTATAAATGAGATGGCCAAGATTCATAAGGCAGCTCTACCCTACCTCAAGCGGGATATTGGTGGCGATGGCTGGGAATCAGTAGGGGAAAAGGTGCTCCACGCTAAAGAATATGATGGTTTAATTCACCTAGCCCCCTTCACCTGTATGCCTGAGATAGTAGCTCAAAATATTATGCCGTCAACCAAGGAGAACATCCCGGTGCTAACCATCCTTTGTGACGAGCAAACAACCAAAACAGGTATGCTAACCAGGCTAGAGGCCTTTGTTGACCTGCTGGAACGAAAGCGACGAGCACGCCATAATAATCGATACTGAATAGCAGTCTAAGGAGAGTTTATGAAAGTCTATTTAGGCGTTGATGTTGGCTCAGTAACTACCAAGATTGCTGGGCTAGATGAAAATGATGAGCTTGTTACCCATACCTACCTGCCAACACAGGGCAAGCCCATCGAGATGACGCAGCTGGGGCTGAAACAAATCAAACAGCAACTGCCTGAAGATGTTGACATTTGTGGTGTGGCTACTACTGGCAGCGCCCGCTATCTGGCTGGAGTTATCATCGGCGCCGATTTAGTCAAGAATGAGATTACCAGCCATGCGGTGGCTACCCTCCAATATACCCCTCAAGTGCAAACTATCATTGAAATTGGGGGGCAAGATAGTAAGATTATCATCATCAGGGATGGGATAATAACTGACTTCGGCATGAACACGGTGTGTGCTGCTGGCACCGGTAGCTTCCTCGACCACCAAGCAGCGCGCCTTGATATGAACATTGAGGAATTCAGCCAGCGGGCACTGGATAGTAGCACATCAGTGCGTATTGCCGGGCGATGCACAGTCTTTGCTGAATCAGATATGATACACAAACAACAAATGGGACATCGGATTGAGGATATTGTCTATGGTCTATGCCAGGCGCTAGTTCGTAATTACCTTAACAATGTTGGCCTGGGAAAGGATATTAAACCCCCAATAGTATTTCAGGGTGGGGTTGCCTTTAACCAGGGTATAGTGAAGGCGCTTCAAGAAGAGCTTGATGCTGAAATCATTGTCCTACCTCACCATGAGGTTATGGGGGCAATAGGAGTTGCTTTACTGGCGCACGAAGAGATGGTGAATAATAACAATGGAAGCAAGTTTAGGGGATTCGGCATAAGCGAAGTAAAGTATCATACCTCTTCATTTGAATGCAAAGCCTGCCCTAACCAATGTGAGATAGCTCAGCTTTCTCTTGATGGTCAGGTTCTTGCCCGATGGGGAGGTCGCTGTGACCGGTGGGAAAGAAGCCCAAGCAGCTAAGAATCCTAACCGAGGAAGTAAATGGTTATTGCTATTGATGCCACAGGTGGTGAGTATGCTCCCCATGAAATAGTCAAGGGGGCTATAAAAGCGGCTCAAGAGCATAAAGTGGAAATTGCTCTGGTGGGCAGGAGGGACATACTTTATGTGCTGGCCGGCCGCCATCTGGGGAAACTAGGTATGACTATCATTGATGCCAGCCAGGCTATTGGACCTAACGAGTCGCCTCTTGAGGCAATCCACAGTAAACCAAACTCCTCAATAGTGGTGGGCATCAACCTGGTAAGAGACGATATGGCTTCGGCCTTTGTTTCAGCTGGAAATAGCGGTGCCGTATTTGCTGCAGCGCTGCTAAACCTGGGTAAGATAAAAGGCATTCCCCGTCCGGCTATAGGTAGTCTTATTAATATTACTCCCGATACACCCATCTTTCTCATCGATGCCGGAGCTAATGTTGATTGCCGACCAGAACACTTGGCTTGGTTTGCTAATCTGGGCAATCTCTATGTTAGCCAGGTTCTTGGTATCAGTTCACCGCGTATAGGCTTACTCAGCAATGGCGAAGAGGAAAGCAAAGGAAACAAACTGATTAAAGAAACTTATAAGCTTCTCAAAAGTTCGCCTCTGAATTTCATAGGCAATATAGAAGGTCAGGATATTCTGAAAAGGGTCGCGGAGGTCATTGTTACCGATGGCTTCACCGGCAATATAGTACTCAAGACTATTGAGGGTGTGAGTGATAACTGGTTACATTCGCTCAGTCAAACCGGGCAAGTCTTCGCCAAAGCCTATCGTCTTCCATTACGAGCATTGCATCGTGACATCGGTATGGGCTCTTGGACACAAAGATTGGACTATAGAGAATATGGCGGGGCGTGTCTCCTCGGGGTAAATGGAAATGTCATCATAGCTCATGGGCGTAGTCAATCTAAAGCAATTAAAAATGCCATTGGTTTAGCCAAACAGACTGTAGAACGAGGCATCTGCCAGAGAATCAAAGAGGAGAAACTATGAGCAAGTTGGTCTACATAGATGATGGTAGCTTTAACCAAATCGTGCTATCCGCAGAGAGGTCGGTATTAGTAGACTTCTGGGGAACTTGGTGCAAGTTATCTCCCACATACTCGGATTTAGACCCAAAAAGAGCGGAGCGGAGCTTAAATGCTGCTTTTGATTAAGCATACTGTTCAAGTTATCATCGTAGATGATAGTAAGGGTGAGAAGTGTGATGCTCACTGCGGGGTGGATTGGTCTTCGGTAGAAGCCATTACCCTAGCTAGCCAGCGAATTAAAGAGAGGTTTGGCGACAAAATAGAGTTACTATACCTTGACCTATCTAAGCCTATAGCTAATCGTCACGCTTTAGAATTATTCCAAGGAATCAAGAATAAGGACTTATCGTTACCACTACTACTCATTAATGGTGAGCCTAGAATTTCGGGGCAATTTGATATTCGCCTGTTACTAGATGCTATCGATACCGAGCTAGAAATTAAACCATGAGTGAAAAATATGATGTAATTATTATTGGTGGCGGTCCGGCTGGTCTTACCGCCGGGCTATACGCTTCAAGAGCCAAGCTCAATAGCCTGCTTGTAGAAAAGGGGCTGGTCAGTGGTCAGATAGCCAATGCTGAGCGGGTGGAAAACTACCCCGGTTTTCCTGAAGGTATTAGCGGCTTTGAGCTAGGTCAATTAATGCACCAGCAGGCAACAAAATATGGGCTAAGAACTATTATCGCTCAGGTTATTGGCATTGAGCTTCAAGGGGGACAGAAAGTGATAAGAACCACTGAAGGTGACTTTATCGCTAAGGCAGTGATTATAGCCGGCGGCTCGGAGCGACAAAAACTGGGCGTACCTGGAGAAGAGAAATTTACTGGTAAAGGGATATCTTACTGTGCTACCTGTGATGCTGCCTTCTTCAGAGAGCAGCCGGTAGCCGTAGCCGGTGGTGGTGACGCCGCTATTACCGAAGCCCTCCATCTAGCCAAGTTTGCCTCTAAGGTCACTGTGATACACCGCCGCGACCAGCTCCGTGCCAGTCTTATCCTGCAGGAGAAAGCCTTCTCTCAACCCAAAATAGAATTTCTGTGGAATTCCATAGTTGAGAAGATTGAGGGCGAAGACTTGGTTAAAAGAATCAGGCTTCGTCAGGTAAAAAGCGGGGAAGAATCTGCCCTAGAGGTAGCTGGAATCTTTATATCCATCGGGCTTAAACCTAACACCAACTACCTCAAAGGCATTTTACCATTAGACGTCACTGGTCATATCATTACCGATGAGAAGATGGAAACTAAAATACCTGGTATTTTTGCCGCTGGTGATATACGCCACAATTCGGCAAGACAAGTAATAACCGCTGCCGGAGATGGAGCTACCGCCGCTATCTACGCTGAAAAATTCGTCTCTAAATAGGATGACTTTGTTTATCAAGAAGTTATACTACCCCTTTCCTACCCTAGAGTAGGGATAAATAATCTCTAAAATTAGTCTTTTACTTCGCCGCTGGATGAAGTATAATTATACAAAGAGAGAAATTTATGAAGGTCATTTTCCTCCAAGATGTGCCCAATGTGGCTAGAGCCGGTGAGATAAAAGAGGTAGCTAGCGGCTACGGCAGGAACTTTCTCATACCCCAAAAGCTAGCCTTGCTAGCCAGTTCTCGAGCTTTTAGCCTGATAGAGGCACAACGCAAAATAAGCGCCCGCAATCAACAACAAACGGAGACTGAAGTGGTTGAGGTGGCTAACCAGCTAGATGGGAGAGAGGTTTTTCTGAAAGCCCAAGTCGGAGCCAAAGACCGACTGTATGGCTCAATCACCAATGCTGATATTGCCGCCGAGCTAGAGAGCGCCACTGGGTTAGTTATTGACAAAAAGAAGATAGAGTTAGCCAAGCCTATCCATCAACTCGGTAGCTATGAGGTAACCATTAGGCTAGCTAAGGATGTGATACCCAAAATAAAGGTAACGGTTACAGAAAAGGAGACGGATTAGAGTGTATGGTGAAAAATTGCCGCCACACGATATTGATGCTGAGGAAGCAGTAAATGGTTCGCTCCTGATAGATGGCACAGCAATCTATAAAATTGCTACCTTCCTAAACCAGCAGGACTTCTATAGTGAACAAAATCAATTGGTATATGGGGCATGTCTATCGCTTTACCAGCGTAACGAGGCGATAAACCAAATCACAGTAGCTCAGGAGTTAGACCGACGGGGAAAACTGGAAGTATGTGGTGGTGCTGCCTATTTAAGTCACCTAATATCCATAGTCCCTACCTCACTTGATATTGAGAACTATGCTCAAATTGTTTATCGCTTGTCGTTAATGCGCCACCTAATTTCAGCCGCTGGTCAAATTGCGGCTATTGGTTATGAGGCTGACCCAGATGTTGATGCCAGCCTAAGTAAGGCAGAGGATATCCTATTTAGGCTGCGTCATGGGCAGAGCCCCCGAGACTTCGTCCATGTCCGACAGGTACTAGATAAGTATTTTGAGACCGCTCCTAGCCCTACTACTGAGGCAGAAGGCTATCGGGGGCCCATTCCCCGTGCGCTGTCAGGCTTCATTGGTCTAGATGAATTCCTGGGCGGATTTCAGCCCTCTGACCTGATTATTATTGCCGGCAGAACAAGTATGGGGAAAACCAGCTTTGCCCTTAGCATTGCCAGAAATGCAGCTGTGGAGCAGGGGGCTTGCGTGGCTCTGTTCAGTCTGGAGATGGCACGAGAGCCATTGGTGCTACGCCTATTAGCCAATGAATCTGGGGTCAATTCCAGGCGGGTTCGTCTTGGGGTTCACCTTAACGAAGAAGAGGAAAAACGGATTATGGAGGCCACTGGCATCCTTTCTGAAGCACCCATCTATATTGATGACTCCCCTCAACTCCGGGTGGTAGAGATGCGGAGCAAAGCCCGCCGACTCCATTACGAGCGTGGCATCAACCTCATTATTGTTGATTACCTGCAATTGATTGAGGTGGAGAGTAACCGGAGAGAAAACAGGGTCCAGGAGATTGGCCGTATTACCCGTTCACTCAAGGCACTGGCTCGTGAGCTTAATGTGCCGGTTATTGCCCTATCCCAGCTCAGCAGACAGGTAGATTGGCGCGCTTCGCATATCCCCCAACTCTCCGACCTGCGTGAAAGCGGTAGCATTGAGCAGGATGCTGATATTGTTATGTTTATCCACCGGGAGGAGGTTTACTATACTATAGAGGAATGGCAAAATCAGTTTTCGGATAGAGAATATCCAAGAGAGATTGCCGATATTAATATTGCTAAACATCGCAATGGACCTACCGGTCAAATAAAATTGCGCTTCAGGCACAACCTGGCTAAGTTCGAAAATATTACTAATGTTGAAGAGCCAAGTTTATTATGAAGCACTTAAACTTCAGTTCAAATTCCGATAGCTAAGTTTGAGGATATCAAGCTAAAGAAGAGCAAGTCTATTATGGAGCAATTTAGAGGTTTCCCAGCCAAGATGCAGTTCACTTCCGTGCCCAATCTTTTCTTCAGCAGCTTACTGCCCCAAATCAGCGATATTACTGAGCTAAAGACAACCCTCCACATTTTGTGGGTGCTTTACCACAAACGGGGCTACCCCCGTTTCATCACCTATAGAGAAATTTTAAGTAATACTAGCCTGATGAGCAGCTTCAGGGAGGGAGAAAGAGCACCTGATGAGGTACTGCGCCAAGCCCTAGAAATGGCTACCAAGCGGGGAACCATCCTTCATATAGTATTAGATAGAGATGGAGCGCCCGAGGATATCTATTTTCTCAACACTAAGTCTGATAGACAGGTTATGGCTAAAATTCAAAATGGTGAGCTCATCTTGAGCGGGCTGAAAGCTGAGGCACAAACCGATATTGAGACCGAGGAACTACCTGACATCTTCACCCTTTATGAACAGAACATCGGTATGCTAACCCCGATGATTGCCGAAGAGCTAGGCGAGGCAGAGAAGCTCTATCCGGTAACGTGGGTTAAAGCTGCCATCAAAGAGGCAGTAGCCCTTAATAAAAGAAACTGGAGGTATATTGCCAAGATTCTGGAGCGCTGGTCAGCAGAAGGCAGGAGCGATGGAACATATCAGCGAGATTCTAAGACAGACCCGGATAAATACATCAAAGGCAAATACGGACACATGGTCAGACGCTGAGGAAACAGAAGAACTTTCACCAAGCTCAAGCTGTCCTGTTTGTAAAGGGGCAGGATTTGTTCATCCTCTCCTACCCTCAGGCAAGCCGGATTTTAGTCGAGTTGTTGCCTGCCGCTGTACCCAGCAGGAATTAGACAAAGGACGCCAAACCCACTTGCTGCGATATAGCAACCTCGGGTCGTTAACCCGTTTCACCTTTGACAATCTACTCCCTCAAGGGAGAAGCGGTAATCCTATAAACCAGGAGCAATTTCGCCGCGCTTATGAAGCAGCTAAGGCATTTGCCGCTGAAGCCAAAGGTTGGTTAATCCTGGCTGGTCCCAGTGGCTGTGGTAAGACACACCTGGCAGCAGCTATCGCCAACGAACGTGTTAGCCACGGTCAGCCTGCCTTCTTTATCTCTACCCCTGACCTCCTAGAGCGTCTGCGCTCTGCCTTTGGCCCTAATAGCGAAATACCTTACGATGAGTTCTTTGACCGAGTGCGCAATGCCCCCCTACTGCTTTTAGACGATTTAGGTGCTCAAACCAGCACACCTTGGGCCAAGGAAAAATTGGACCAACTACTAAATCATCGCTTTAACAGTGAACTACCTACCGTGATTGTGACTACCACCCCTATCGAGCAGCTAGAAGACCGAATACGCAGCCGCCTAACTGACCCTAATTTGTGTCATATATATGCCGTTGAGGAAAAGCAAGCCTTATTAGAATATAGCTGGGGTCCAGAGTTCGAACTACAAAAAAGCATGACCTTTGATAAATTTGACTGGAGGCGAGTTAATCTACTACCAGAGCAGCGCCAGAACCTGGAGCAGGCATTTCGTCTCGCCCTTAGCTTTGCCAAATCGCCCGAAGGCTGGCTGGTATTTATGGGTATTACTGGCTGTGGTAAAACCCACCTAGCCGCTGCTATCGCTAACTATCGCTATCAAGCCAACCAGCCCGTCTTGTTCGTGGTGGTACCTGAGTTCCTTGACCACCTACGCTCCACCTTTAGCCCAGAGAGCAAGGTTTCCTATGACCAGCTTTTTGAACGAGTAAAGACAGCCCCGCTGCTCATCCTGGATGACTTTGGTGAACAGTCAACCACACCTTGGGCACGGGAAAAGCTCTATCAGGTTATCAACTACCGCTACAATGCCCGGTTGGCGACAGTAATCACTACTCGCTACTCATTACAAGAAATCTTAGAAGAAATTGAGGATTCCGTTAGTTCCCGACTAGTTGACATCAAAATCAGCACGCCTTTCAATATCATTGCTCCTGACTACCGGGGTGATTTACGGTCTAGCCAGAAGAAAACACCTCGCACTGGCAGGAAAGGACGCTGGAGCTAAGACTAGTGACATGAACCCAGTCGAGGAAGAGAGCAATCTAGTTGGTTGTTGCGGGATATTCTGTGGGCTGTGCACCAAATACCAATCAAAAGCGCCAAGTAGATGTATCGGCTGCCGGCTGGGGGAGCAACATTTATGGTGCAGCATTTATAGATGCTGTGTCATGAAGTGGGGGTTCACCACCTGTATTGAGTGCGATGAGTATCCCTGTGAAAGATATGTCAGAAGGTCTTGGGGAACAGACCAAGAGAGCAGAGTTGCCCAGGAGAACTTGAAAAGGATTAAGCGGGTTGGATTACAGGTCTGGCTTGAAGAGCAAAGGGAAAGGCGCTTGCTGGTAGAAGAACTGCTGGATAACTACAATGAGGGACGGTCAATGAGCTTCTACTGCCTTGCCTGCACCCTAATGCCCCCCAATTTAGTCAGCAAGGCAGTAGATGAAGCAAGAGAGATTTTAATTAACAATCAGGTTGATGCTTCAGATATCAAGGCTAAAGCAAAGACGGTAAAGCTGGTTATCCAAGACGCGGCGGCACAATGTAGCATTGATCTGAAATTGAGGAAGAAATCAAAGTGAAAGATAAACGCCTTTTTCCCCAAAGCTTGCATAGCCGGAGGTTTTTTAGTAAAATGAGCCAGTTTCTGTATGGAGGGAAGCCTTAGATATGACAAATATTCCTGTCCTAGTGCTGAACCAGAACTACGAGCCGCTTAATATATGTCGAGCCCGGCGAGCAGTAGTATTACTTTATCGGGGTAAGGCTGAGATGTTAGAGAATGGCTCAGGATTTATCCACTCAGCCAATTATACCTTTCCCCTGCCTTCAGTAATCCGAATAGTTTAT
>JAUVZA010000031.1 GCA_030602805.1 Dehalococcoidia bacterium
TACCTTACTGGCGGCAGCTTCGGCAGCCAAGCCTAAAATAGCTAGCTATCCATTTACTACCCGAGAGCCCATTTTGGGTGTGGTTGAGGTCGGTCAGCGAAGCTTGGTATTGGCTGAGATTCCAGGACTAATAGATGGTGCCCACCTTGGTCGAGGCCTGGGACACGATTTTCTGCGCCACATTGTGCGTACTAAAATACTTATTCACTTAATAGATGGCAGTTCTGCGTCTCCGGTAGAAAATATGATGCAGGTAAATGCCGAGCTTAGCTTATTTGATTCGGCTCTGGCTCAGAAGCCACAACTTATAGTAGTAAATAAAATTGATTTACCCCAAGTGCAGGCTCGGTTAGCTGAGATAAAGGATGCCTTCAGTGGTGCTGGAACCATCCCCCTTTTCGTTTCGGCAGCAACCGGGGAAGGTGTCGCTGGGCTTATGGCGGAAACTATGCAGGTGCTTCAGTCAGTTACCGTTGAGGGAGGAACCGGTAAAAAAATCCCTATGAAAGTTTTTCGCCCTCAGCCCAAGAGTACTGGCTCTAGGGTGTATAAAGAAGGAAATACCTTTGTCGTGGTGGCGCCTGAACTGGAGCGTATTGTGGCTAGGACGGATGTAACTAGCCTTGGGGTGCGTTGGCAGCTTAAAAAGCAACTGGCCAGGCTGGGGGTCAGCAAGGCTTTGGAGAGGGCTGGGGTCAAGCCGGGTGATAGAGTTCGTTGTGGGAATTTAGAATGGGACTGGTAATAGAATGAATATCGGGGTGTTGGGAGGGACTTTTGACCCAATCCATATTGGGCATTTCATTTTGGCTGAGGCGGTAAGAGCTAGGCTAAATTTGGCTGAAATTCTTTTTGTGCCAGCTGGTCAGCCGTGGCTAAAGGTAGATAGCCCTATTTCGCCTGCGGAGCACCGGGTGCAGATGGTGCGCCTTGCCCTTGCCGATAAACCTTACTTCAAGCTGTCTACTATGGAAATAGAGCGAGCTGGTCCCACATATACAGTTGACACTATTGCTGAACTAAAGGCTCGACTTGGGGCTGAGGATGAGCTATTCTTCATTCTAGGCTGGGATAATTTAGCTGAGCTGCCTCGGTGGTGGCAGCCATCCCGGCTGATTACAATGTGTCGCTTGGTGGCAGTTCCCAGACCAGATTATCCGTTGCCTGACCTTAAAGCCCTGGAAGCCAGTGTACCAGGGTTATCTCAAAGGGTAACGCTTATGGATAAGCCAGAGATAGACATAAGTGCCTCAGCAATTAGAAACCGAGTTGCCCAGGGACTATCCATCCACCACCTCGTCCCCGAGCCAGTAGACGAATACATAAGGCAACATAAACTATATTTAACACAATAGGAGGTGTATGTGAAAGCTATTGGTATTGTCGGCAGTCCGAGAAAGAATGGAAATACGGAAATTCTAACCAAGCACACCCTGAAGGCTATAGAAGAGGAGGGATTGGACACAGAATTAATAAGGCTAGCTGGCTTGGACATCCGCCCCTGTGATGCCTGTATGGCTTGTCGAAAGGGGGAGGAGCGGTGTCCTATTGATGATGACCTGTTCCCGCTATATATCAAAATGAAAGGAGCCGAGGCTATCATACTGGCTTCTCCCGTGTACTTTGGCTCGGCAACACCTCCACTTAAGGCGCTAATGGATAGAGCGGGCTATATCGGCGGTCCCAGAAAGGCGTTTGCCGGTAAGGTGGGCGGGCCGTTGGTTGTAGCCCGCCGAGCCGGACAGAATTTTACCTTCGCCCAGATTATGTACTGGTTTCACGTTCTTGGCTTCTTTATGCCCGGTTCAACATACTGGAATATTGCCTTTGGCCGTGACAAGGGGGAGGTTAAGGAAGATGAGGAGGGGCTTAGAACCGCCTGGAACTTCGGTAAAAATATCGCCTTCTTAGTGAAGAAACTGAAGGGTTAGGTACGGCTAAAGCTGAGTGCCCATTTTTGAGAATACGCATATTGAAAGTGTGCCAGTATATGATACAATGCATTAAAACGATGCGCAGTTATGATACTTTTAGAGTATGTTCCCAAAGAAATTAAGAAATATGACTAAAGTTGAAGCAATAAAAAAACTGATAGAAGACAGCGGTGGCTCTGTAACTTGGGGGATGATTTATAACAACATCGAAAAGTATTACCCGGCCGCGAAGGCTTCAAAAGAATGGCAAGCTGGTTTACGAGGAGTCCTCTATAGAGAACTAGGCAAACAATTCAAACGTGTTGGTTTAGGTATTTATGCCTTAATGGATTTTAAAGAAGAAAAGGTGGGAGAAATCAACGGACAAACACCTCAGCGTGGTCATTCAATTATGGAAGGAATATGTTTAGAAATCGGGAATTTTTTAAATTTGGATACTTACACCGCAGACCCTACCGCAACATATAACAACATAACATTGAACAATCTTGCAACATTAAAGACAATTCCCGCATTTACTTACGAGAAAATTTTAGAGGGCACGAAAAGAATTGACGTTTTATGGTTTAACAAAAAAGGTTACCAATTTCCAAAAAGAGCAATAGAAATTGTTGATAGTATTGGAACACTTGAACAAGCGTTAAAAAGAAGCCTTCAGTTAATTGAATTCAGTCTAGATTTTTACATTGTAGGGAAAAGAGAGCACAAAGCTAAAATTGAAAAAGAGGTACAAAGAGAGCCATACATCCGGGTCCAGAGCAGGTATAAAGTCAAAGATTACGATGACATCATAGAACTGTACAAAAATCCAATAGCACATCCAAATAACGAGTTTTTAAAAGTTGAGTCTTACTATTAGGTCTAGCAGAATGGATAAAAAGGAATTTAAACCTTCTGATCCTTGGAGGACTAGCCCTTGTAGCAAACCAGTGGCTCATCCCCTTTGACGCTTTTGGCAAACAATTTATAGGCCAAAGTGACAACCCCCTGGAGCTCCTATTAAGAGGAATAGTAGCACTCCTAATCTTCGCTGTGTTCTTCGTTAGAAAGAAATAAAGGAGGTAAGTAATGCCGGATAAAGATTTAGGATATCTACACCCAGAAATCAGGGAAGAAGTAAAACACCTCCGCAGTCTTCTTAGAACCGAAGCCGAGAAGATTACATTAGCTAACCGCTTCCAAACCTGGGAAGATGGTTACAAAGTAGTAATTCTAGACCTAAAGACTATGAGAAGCACAGAAGTCTCCCTGTACGCCTACTCCCAAGTAAGAAAAGTCCTTGAGACTCTATTTGGAGGTAAGTAATGCCATACGAAGTGTCCTATCCAACCAAACGCAAATTAGTTTTGTGCATAGGAAGGGTATGCCTTAAATATCCAAATTTCTCACACTCTTGGCGTGGGCTTGGATGAAGGCTTTGCGGGGCGGGACTTCACCCCCCATTAGCATATGGAATATCTGGTCAGCCTTGGCGGCATCATCTACGCTTACCGTCAGCAGGGTGCGGGTTGCTGGGTTCATAGTGGTTTCCCACAGTTGCTCAGCGCTCATCTCACCTAGACCCTTGTAGCGCTGAACCTCTACCTTTTTAGCCCCTTTTAGCTTACGCATCTCCTCTTCTCTTTCTTGGTCAGAGTAAACCCAGTGCTGAAGCTTATTCGTCTTAATCCGGTAAAGGGGCGGTTGGGCAATGAACAGGTGTCCGTGGTTAATTAGCTCCACCATGTGTCGGAAGAAGAAGGTAAGCAGCAGAGTGCGAATGTGAGAGCCATCAACATCAGCGTCAGTCATCAGGATAACCCGGTGATAACGTAGCCTTGACAGGTCAAGCTCATCGTCTATGCCAGCTCCCAGGGCAGTGATGATGGTGCGGATTTCTTCGTGAGCTAGCATCTTATCTGATGGTGCCTTTTCCACATTGAGGATTTTGCCTCGGAGTGGCAGGATAGCCTGGAAGCGACGATTGCGTCCCTGCTTGGCTGAGCCACCGGCTGAATCCCCCTCCACCAGATATACTTCACAGTGAGAAGGCTCTTTCTCTGAGCAGTCAGCCAGCTTCCCGGGCAAAGTGCCTGTATCCAGACTACCCTTTCTGATAATTAAATCACGAGCCTTTCTGGCTGCTTCCCTGGCTTTGGCGGCGGTGAGGCACTTTTCTATAATCCTTTTGGCGTTATCGGGGTGCTCCTCAAGGTAGAGGGATAGACCCTCGCCCACTGCGCTCTCCACGACACCTTTGACTTCAGGGTTACCCAGTTTGGCTTTAGTTTGTCCCTCAAACTGTGGTTCGGTGAGCTTGACGCTAATAATGGCGGTAAGCCCTTCTCTGACATCATCACCTACTAGGTTTGGCTCTTCATCTTTGAGAAATTTGTTTTTACGGGCGTAGTCATTAAGAGCGCGGGTTAGTGCTGTCCGGAAGCCAGTAAGGTGAGTGCCTCCGTCCACTGTATTAACGCAGTTAGCAAAGCTGAAGGTAGACTCGGCGAAACCATCATTATACTGAAGTGCGGCTTCAACTATAGTGCTATCTATCGTCTTAGAGATATAAATAGGCTGGCGATGGCGGACTACCCGATTTCGATTAAGGTGGCGGACGAAGCCTGTAATCCCACCCTCAAAGTAGAAGGTCTTTTCGCATTCCTTCCTTTCATCTTTAAAGCATATTTCAAGCCCCTTATTCAGGTAGGCCATCTCTCGTAGACGCTCGCTGAGGACATCAAAATCGTATTTGGCTTTACCGAATATCTCCTCATCGGCGATGAAAGTGATGGTAGTGCCAGTATCACTGGCTTCACCAACTACCTTAACCTCCTCTTTGGGTATGCCCTCCCTGTATTCCTGCTGGTAGAGCTTGTCATCACGCCTGACATTAACCCTGAGCCAGGAGGAAAGCGCATTTACTACTGAAGCACCTACCCCGTGTAACCCGCCCGATACCTGGTAGGTATGACCACCAAATTTTGCCCCGGCATGCAGTGTGGTCATTACTGTCTCCAGGGCTGATATATTGGTAGCCGGGTGAACCTCTACGGGGATGCCCCGCCCATCATCTTCAACGCAAACGGCACCGTCTTCTTGAATAGTGACCACGATTTTGGTGCAGCAGCCAGCCATGGCTTCATCAATGCTATTGTAGACGATTTCATAGACCAGATGGTGCAGTCCTCGCTGGTCAGTACTGCCAATATACATACCCGGTCGTCGGCGTATGGCTTCCCGTCCGCCCAGAACCTGGATATCCTCGGCGGTATACTCATTATTTAATGGCTCAGTTAAAGAAGGCACATCCTGTGTCATAACTAGTCCCCACCTCCCTGGTGGTAGAAAGGGTGAAAAAGAGAGAGTGGCTTAGAATATTGAATGGAGACAGTGGAAGCAGAGTGATTTCTAGTAGTGGTAGAAGAAACTAACCAGTTACAGGTGCTTTCTAGCGCTGGTAAGATATCCATTTATATTATTATAGCACAATCTAGCTATAAAGTGAAGCGGTGGAGACTAGTTACCGCAGTTCCTCTTGTAGTTGAACAATGGGAATAGTTCTCTGCTGGGCGGTGGTCATATCCCGCAGTATTACGGTGCCTGTTTTTACCTCCTGCTCACCAATAATCACCGTGTGATGAGCACCAAGGGTATTTGCCTGCCTCAATTGGGCTTTCAGGCTCTTGTTGCCGATAGCTTCTATTACTCCAATACCATTCTTTCTAAGCGCAGCTGCTAGCTTTATTGCCTCATCCCTGGCTTTATCGCCTATGTGGGCGATAAAAACTTGTGGTCTGGGTAGGGGTGGGATGGGAACATTCTGTTTCTTCAAATTGAGTATGATTCGCTCTATACCAGCGGCAAAGCCAAGTGCTGGGGTAGGCTTACCGCCCAGTTCCTCAATCAGGTCGTCATACCGTCCCCCACCACCAAGGGTGGTCTGGGCTCCTTCTACCTCGGGCTGAATTTCAAATACTGTCCTGGTGTAGTAGTCTAGCCCCCGAACCAGGCGGTGGTTTACGGCAAAGGGAAGGTCAAGTAGTTCCAAGTATCTTTTTACTCGGTTGAAGTGCTCATCACACTGCGGGCAGAGGTAATCAATGCTTCTGGGGGCAGAGTTTGCTATTTGCTGGCATTGGGGCTTTTTACAATCAAGCAGGCGAAGCGGGTTTCTCTTTAGTCTGGTTTTGCAGTCTGAGCATAGGTCGCGAGTATGGCTAGCATAGTAATCCTTCAGGATAGCTAGATATCCCGGTCGGCATTTTTTACAACCGATGCTATTGAGCTGGAGTGATAGGTGGCGAAGGTTTAGCGACTGGAAGAATTGCCATGCCATATCAATGACTTCAGCATCAAGGGCGGGGTCATCATCGCCAATGGCCTCGAAGCCAAACTGATAATGTTGTCGGTATCTTCCTGCCTGGGGTCTTTCGTATCTAAAAATCGAAGCAATATAGTATAGCTTCACCGGCTGGGGTAGATTATGCAGCCCGTGTTCCAGATAGGCTCGGCACACTGGCGCCGTGCCCTCCGGTCTAAGGGTTATTTTGTTTCCGCCTCTATCCTCAAAGGTATACATTTGCTTTTCTACAATGTCGGTGTCTTCTCCCACGCTGCGACTGAAAAGCTTGGTATCCTCGAAAGCTGGGGCATCAATGCGCTCATAGCCGTATAGTTGGCAGGCATTGACCACTTTTTGCTCTATGTAGCGCCAGTAGGCTTGCTCCCTGGGTAGAATATCTGAGGTTCCGCGTGGTGCCCGATACAACTTAACTTCCCTCTACCTTTATTTCAAACTAGAATACAGTATTAACGCTGGACTTGTAAAGGCGGAGCTGATTTTACACAAGTAACCCTGTTGGGCTATACTTAACATATAACCTTGACAATTGGTGGGGTAATGAGTTTTAGCCAGCTTGAAGAAAAGGCTTTGCAGTATCTTCCACCAGAGAAGATGGCTGTGGTTGAAGATGCCTATAATTTTGCCTTAAAGGCACACCAGGGGCAGGTGCGTAAATCAGGTGAGCCCTACCTAGAGCATCCCCTACAAGTTGCTCTAACCCTGGCTGAGCTTCAGCTTGATGCCAGCTCTCTGGCTGCTGCCTTGTTGCACGATGTTCCTGAGAACTGCGGGATGCCTATTTCGGAGATTGAAGCCAAGTTTGGCTCGGAGGTAGCTAATCTAGTCGATGGTACCACTAAGCTGGGTAAGCTCTCCTTGCCGGCTCCAATAGCGGTAGCATCCCGAGAATCACAGGCGGAGAACCTGAGGAAAATGCTGATGGCAATGGCCGAGGACCTTCGCGTGGTGTTCATCAAGCTGGCTGACCGGCTGCACAACATGCGCACCCTGGATGCTCTGCCACCGGAAAAACAGCGAAGCATTGCTCAGGAGACTTTGGAGATATATGCTCCCTTAGCTCATCGCCTGGGGATATGGGAGTTACAGTGGCAGTTAGACGATTTATCCTTTCGTTATCTGGAACCAGAGAAGTATCGCCAGATTGCCAAGCTGATTACTGCTCACCGTACTCAGCGAGAGCGTTTAATAGCTCAGATGATTCAGATTTTGAGTGAAGAGTTTGACAGGGTTGGTCTAAAAGCTGAGATGTCAGGCAGACCTAAGCATATCTACAGCGTACACCAGAAAATGGAGAAATACGCTGCCCTGGGTAAAGACTTTGATGATATACATGACATTCTTGCCCTTCGGATAGTGGTTGATACTGTGCCTGATTGTTACAGTGCTGTAGGCATTGTCCACAATTTGTGGCACCCTTTGCCCGACGAGTTTGACGACTTTATTGCTAATCCCAGGCCAAATGGGTATCAATCGTTACATACTACTGTAATGTGTCAAGGTGTAACCCCTTTAGAAATACAGATTCGCACCTATGATATGCATCATATTGTTGAATATGGGATAGCTGCCCACTGGCGCTACAAAGAAGGGGAAAAGAAGGATGTGCACTTTGAGGAGAGAATAGCCTGGCTTCGTCAGTTAATTGAGTGGCACCGGGAGTTCAGTGGGGCGGAAGAATTCTTGGAATCGGTTAAAACAGATATATTCATGGACCAGGTTTTTGTTTACACCCCTAAGGGAGAGATAAAGGATTTGCCCAAAGGTTCCACTCCACTTGATTTTGCCTATCGGGTTCATACTGAGTTGGGGCACCGCTGTATAGGAGCAAAGGTGAATGGTAGGCTGGTACCATTCAATTATCAGCTTAAAAATGGTGATGTAGTAGAAATTATGTCGGCTAAGGGGGCCAGGGGACCGAGCCGTGATTGGCTGAGTCCTCATCTAGGTTATATCAAAACATCTCACGCCAGGGAAAAGATACGGCAGTGGTTTAAGAAGCAGGAACGGACAGAAAATATTGAGCGCGGTCGGGAGATTTTGGAGAAGGAAATGAGACACCTGGGCATAAAACTCAGTGAGCGGGAGGGACTGGCCAGGCTGTTTAATTATGATAATCTGGATGACTTTTTGGTGGCTATTGGTTACGGGGGCATTACTACTCGTCAGATTGCCTTGAAGCTAACTGCCCAGCAGGAGCAACCCAGAGAAGTGATTGAAGTTATACTACCCAAGCGACCGGTATCAGCTATTAGGGTATTGGGTGTCGGGGATATGCTTACTCAATTAGCTCAGTGTTGTCATCCTGTGCCTGGCGATAAAATTATTGGCTATGTTACTCGCAGCCGGGGGGTGACAATCCACCGTCAGGATTGTCATAATGTGATTGGTGAGGATGAGAAGGAGAGACTAATTCCGGTGGAGTGGGCGCAAACTGATTCGCTATATCCAGTCAGTGTTAAGGTTGAAGCCTGGGACAGGGTAGGGCTAGTACGTGATATTACGGCTATTGTGGCTGGGGAAAAGGTTAATATCTCTACAATGAACGTTGCTAATCATGATGACCATACTACATCAATATCTCTTACTTTAGAGACAAGAGGCCTAGCTCAGTTAAGTCGGCTCTTGGGAAAAATTGAGGGGGTGCGGGAGGTGATAAGTGTTACCCGGGTGGGGGACGAGGCGACCATAAAAGCTAGCCCCTCAACCTGATTTAGTCAAAAGAGATAGGATTATAAAAATAGCTTAGGAGAGAGACATTGCCAAACACTAGGTCAGCTCGAAAACAGGTGCGGGTAACCCAAAGAAGACGACTAAAGAATAAGTCTATTCAGAGCCTGTGTAAGACCAATATAACCAAGGCAGAGAGGCTTATCTTCTCAGGAGAGCTTGAATTGGCTCAGGAAGCGGCAATAGCCGCTATCAGTTCTCTAGATAGGGCGGCTGAGAAAGGGGTTATCCACCCCAATAATGCTGCTCGGCGCAAATCACGATTAATGAAGAAGCTAAATGAGGCCCGAACCTTATCCTCAGCCGAAGGCTCGACTCCAGCGAGCTGAATAATTTGCTCCCTAGAGGGAGTTTGAAGGTTAATTAAAAATTAATCCACCACGGGGTATTGACAAAAGAGGGTATTTAGTATAAAGTTTTTATAGAACAGATGTTCGCTCCAGCCTGGGGTTAGTATCATAATGGTAATATATTGAGAAGTTATGAATAGAAAAGAACAAATATTGAAGATGCGGGGCGAGGAGAAGAAAACTCTTCAGCAGGTAGGCGATGCCTTTGGTCTTTCTAGGCAACGGGTGCATCAGATTGTATTTAGTGATTATCAAAAAGAGAGGCGTAGGGCTATAAAAGCACGGGTGCTTGGGTGGAAATTGAGGGCATTATCATCTAAGCAGCAGCATATTATTGATTTTATTCGCCAATTTTTGGTAGATAGGGGCTATCCACCCACCATTAGGGATATAGTAAGTGGATGTAGGATTAGCTCGACATCTGTTGTGGACTATAACCTGAATATATTGGAGAAGGAGGGATATATTCGCCGCCACCGTGAGGTATCGCGTGGTATTGAGTTACTGGCTCAGTCTCCTGCCCCAGGGCATCGGCGTCAAGTACCTATTATTGGTCTGATAGCGGCTGGTGAGCCGATACCAGTGCCCACTGCTGATACCTGGGATATTGCTGCCTCCTCAGAGACTCTGGAGGTGACCGAAGACTTGACCCGGGGCAGAGAAGGGGTTTACGCTTTGAAGGTGAAGGGCTCATCAATGGTGGATGCCCTGATTAACGATGGTGATGTTGTATTGATGCAGTATGTGAATGCGGTGGAGAATGGGGAGATGGCAGCAATATGGCTTAGGGCTGAAAAAGAGGCGACATTGAAAAAAGTTTATAGTGAGCCGGGTCGCATCCGACTCCAGCCGGCAAATAGTCAAATGCAGCCTATATATGTTGAGCCAGACAATGTTGAGATTCAAGGTAGGGTCATTGCTGTCCTCAGGCAGTTGGTGTAACCGCTTGGTTTGATTTTTACTGTTAATGAGTATAAATTAGCCACAGCCTAATCCGACACCATCATAGAAATTAGTAACTAAAGAGAAGCTATGCTTTTATCCCAGTTTCAGACTATAGAGCAAGACCTCTGTGCTAGGGGGCTTGTCTCTTCTCATAATGGGAATCTGAGCATTAGACTGGGAGAAAGCATAATCATTACCCGCCGCGGTAGCATGCTCAGTTGCTTGCAGGAACATGATTTGATAGAGACTGGAATAAGTAAAAATAACCGGGCTACACCACTAGCCTCGGTAGAATTAGCTGTCCATCGTGCTATTTATCAGGAGACCTCGGCATTAGCCATCGTTCATGCCCACCCCCCTCACGCTGTTGCCCTATCACTGACTGAAACTGAAATTGTGCCCAATGGTGCCGAAGGGCTTTCTGTAGTGGGTCGGGTTCCAGTTCTTGGTTGGCATATGGAAGTAAGACCAGGGGGTCTGGCTGATATAATTACTCAGGCATTAAAGCAATGCCGAATTGTTATGGTTCACGGTCATGGCAGCTTCGCTATTGGTCAACTACTTGAAGAAGCCTATAACTGCACCACTACACTGGAGGAAAGCTGCCAGGTTATTTGCTTGTTGAGGTCGTTGCAGGTAAGTCCAACTGAAAAGTAGCTATCTTTTATCTATCTCTCCGCCAGTGGTCAAAGATAAAATCGCCTTTACTCTTAGCCTTAGCCCAGGCCGCCCTGGCTGTTGGCAGAAATTTAATCCCTACCACCAGTCCCAGAATAACAGCCAGGATAGTACCTATGCCTGAGTTCATACCTAGCCAGGTGATAAAGGGTAGAGCAACAAGGGCAATACCCATAGACAGGGCAATATTATGGGTGATTACGTAGGGTATAAGAATTATCCCAAAGAAAATTAATAGTCCCTGCCAGTATCCGTAGACAGGTAGTAAAACAGCCAAGGCACCGATAGTAGTCCCCATACCCTTTCCCCCACTGAATTTTAGCCAGACCATCCAATTATGGCCTATCACTGCTGCCAATCCAGTCAGCAGCACAAACACCAGGGACAAATCTAATAACCAATAGGCTATAGCTACTGCCGCTGCCCCTTTACTCAGGTCAACAATACCTACAGCAAAGGCAGGCCAAGCCCCCACCTCCCGGTGGACATTTAAGCCGCCAACATTGCCTCCACCCATCTGGCGAATATCTTTGCCTGTGGCTAGGCGAGTAGCAATGTAGGCTGATGGAATAGAACCAAGTAGGTAACCAATAATTATGGCGAAAATCTCCTTGACTATCATTTGAGCCTCCGCTACTAGCTCTATTTTTTATAGGCTGGTGTGCACCAATCAAGGTATTTGGGATTTTTGCCTCGTATTACATCAGAGTAGATTTTTTGCAGCTTCTTTGTTATCTCACCGATTTCACCGTTGCCTATCTTACGGTGGTCTACTTCGGCTATCGGGGTTATATGGGCGGCAGTGCCGGTTAAAAAGCACTCTTCAGCCATATAGAGTTCGCTACGGTCAACCAGCCTCTCTATTGTTTCTATACCCAGTTCGTTTTGGGCTAGCTCCATTACGGTATTGCGGGTAATCCCCATCAGGATATTATTGTAGCTAGCTGGTGTAACTAGCTTACTATCTATAACTAAGAAGATATTCTCGCCACTGCCTTCGGAGACATGACCATCCGGGGTAAGCATAATTGCCTCGTCAAAACCGTGCTCAATGGCTTCTGTTTTAGCTAAGGCATTATTGGCATAAAGACCGGTAATCTTAGCCTGAGGTGGAATTACATTATCATCAGGACGTCGCCAGGAGGAGATGCCACATTTAGCTTTATCTACATCCAGATAAGGTCCCCAGGGGATAATAAAGACCAGGAAATCACTATCCAGGTCGTGGAGGCGGACACCTAGGGACTCAGAGCTCTTATAAGCCAGGGGGCGGACATATATATTTTCTTGAAAGCCGCACCTTTCTACCAGTTCAATTGTTATCTGGTATAGCTCATCAATAGTATATGGCAGGTCAATCTTCAGTATTCGGCAGCCGTTGTGTAGTCGCTCATAGTGTTCTTTAAGGCGGAAGAGGTAAATCTGTTTTTGTTCGCTGTTCCAGTTGCCCCTGATGCCCTCAAAAACGGCAGTGCCGTAGTGAAGGCAGTGGGTCATAACCCCTATCCTGGCTTCGGAAAGAGGGACGAACTGCTTATGGAAGTAGGCGTATGATGTCATTTTAAATCCCCTTTCTTAGATAGGGTGTATTATAACCATTGCTGGAGCAGAAAACAAGTAGGCTTACCAAGAGATTATCTATCAACCCTATCCCCTTAATCCCCTTCCCCTTATCAAGGGGAAGGGGAAGATAATTTCTTAAAGGGACTTGCGTCCCTTTTAATCCCTTTACTAAATAACCGCAGGAAGAGTGTTTAAGAGGGGCTACACCCTTTTAAAGCTCCCTCCTTACATATCCAGCATTATTCCCTCACCACAAAATAAAGGCTCTTATTTGAGGGTAGTTTGAAGAAGGGGGCTATCGCCCCTTTAAAAACATTCCCCCTGCTTTAAATATTAGGGAAGCCAATCTTCTGGGGGTGTATAAGAGGGGCGTTAGCCCCTCTTTCTTCATCTCTCCCTCTCCTTTTAAGGAGAGGCTCTGCCCTTAAGGGCTTTAGCCCAGAGGGGGGATAAAGGGGGTGAGGTTGATATACAATATATACGAGGAGGCTGGACTCAAATTGGGCTAGGTGGTATTATCAGACACCAAACTGAACAGGAGGTGTAAGCGATGCTGGAAACATTTTCAACTGAAACGCTTGAGGCTATCTTTGACGCATTACCAGTGGAGGTGTCGTTTGTAGATGATGCTGATACCGTCAGGTATTACAGCAAAGGTGACAAGAGGATATTCAGGCGAACCCCGGCCGTGATAGGTCGCAAGGTACAGGACTGCCATCCCCCAAAAAGCCTGCACAAGGTAGAGCAGGTTATCAGCGACCTGAAGTCAGGCAAGCGAGAAATGGCCGAATTCTGGATTGACCTTAACGGACGTAAGATATACATCAGGTACTTCTCGGTTAGAGACAAAGCTGGCAAGTATCTGGGCACGCTTGAGGTTACCCAGGACATAACCGATATCCAGAAGATAACCGGCGAGAAGAGACTCTTGGATTAGAGACAGGAGGACGGGGATGAAGGAGCAATTCATAGAGGCCGTTGACAAGGCGATTGAGCATGTTGTCTTTGATTTTCAGCGTGACCCTAGCAGGCATATGAATGAGAGGGACATACACTGGAATCTATTCAATTGTCTGAAACAGCAGGGGGTATTTCAACAGAATTATGTAGCTGAACTCGTTCATGCTGAGTTTCCGACACGTGCAGAGTATAAGGAAGGGGAGAGTAGGTCAGCTAGGGGACACTATGACCTAGTAGTATTGGAGCCTGGTTCACTTGATGCCCCGGCAGTGCGCGAAATGTCACTGTGGGCTCCCTGGCGTAAGTACCTGCCTCTGGTGGGAGTGGTGGTTGCTGTAGAGGCTAAGCTGTGGTGGTATAGGCGGAAAGATTTCCAGCAGATAGTCGGTTGGGACATCCGAAAGCTCACAGACCTGCAGAACGCGGTCGGATGCCCTTATTTTTTAAACTTCGTTCATCTGAATTTTAGTCGGCCACAAATGAAAAAGTACTTTCTAGAGTTGCGAGAATATTTGATGGCTCAGAACAAGCAGTGGCCAGACCTTAAAATTCTTTGTGTGCCCAGCGACGCCGACATTCAGCCTCAGAGTGATAACTGGATTTCCACTCCTAAATAACTTTAGCCTCCCTACCTCGAAAGACTCGGCGTGTGGAGGGTGTAGCCTCCCTCGGTTTCGGGGAAGATGTCTTTTAGTAGCAGGGTTCGGCCGGTTTGTATGGCGGTAAAGCCGTATTTCTGGCGGATGCGGTCTATGGCTCTATTTAGTTGCTCCAGCCTCTGGGTTGATGAGTCCAGCATATCTAGCTGCCTGCCCGGCTCAGTCAGATTTGATACCCCAATGCCAATGAGGCGCACCGGCTGCTTTTCCTGAGCTAGCGCTTTATTTAGCAGCTTTAGCCCGGTGTCAAATATGGTCTGGTCGGTATCACTGGTTAGCCTCAAGGTATGACTGCGAGTAATGGTGGTGAAATCAGCGTATCTCAGCTTTAGGGTTACGCACCTGGCTTGCTTACTTCGCTGGCGTAGGTCAGCACCAACCCTTTCGCTAAGATAGCGCAGTGTTGCCTTTAGTAATGAGCGGTCTTTAGTATCTTTACCAAAAGTAGTTTCTCGACTGATGGACTTGGCAGCGCTAGGTGGCTCTACTTTTCTATCATCAATGCCATTGGCAAAGCGATACATAAGCTCACCAAACGCACCAAAATGGCTTTTAAGGGCACTTAGTGGCATAATAGATAGTTCACCTATAGTATTGATGCCTAGACCCCTTAATATCCGTTCAGTCTTTTTACCTATTCCCGGCAGTTTAGCTATAGATAATGGTGCCAGGAAGGAAGATTCCTCTCCGGCAGCTACCTCCAGTAATCCATCTGGCTTAGATAACTCAGAGGCAACCTTAGCTACTACCTTACAACTAGCTATGCCCACTGAAGCGCAAAGTCTCAGTTCATCTTTGATTCGCTGCTTTATAGCGACAGCCATCTGACCCATTGAGCCATAGATAGATTCAAAACCGGTTGCATCCAGATAGGCTTCATCAAGACCTACTGGCTCAAGGAAGGGCGAAAAATCAGCCAGGATAGCCATAAATTTTTGGGACGCATCACGGTATTTAGGGAAGCTGCCTTCTATAAAGGTAGCTTGGGGACAAAGGCGACTGGCAGTGCTAAGGGGCATACCGGCGTGTAAACCAGAAGCCCTGGCTTCGTATGAGGCAGAGGCAACTACACCCCGTCGGTCAGGTCTACCGCCAACTACCACCGGTTTACCTTTAAGCTCAGGGTTCAGCACCTGCTCTACTGAGACAAAGAAGGTATCAAGGTCAATGTGCATTATCCGGTTTGCCATACCCCTTTAGTATATCAGTTGGAACTAGGCACTTACACCCCTTGACAAGCCCCCTGTTTGTCTATACACTTGTCAATACCTATGTCAAGGCAAGGGTTGACAATAGCACAGGCGGCGAAAGAATTAGGCGTATCGACTAGAACGGTTAGACGTTTTATTAAGTCGGACAAGGTTGATGCTGAATTAGTCCCCGGGCCTTTCGGTCAGGAATATAGAATTCTGGAATTGCCTGTGGATCTTCAAAAAAAGAAACCCCTAGACAACACGGCTGGCCAAACCCCTGTACAGACCCCTGTACAGATTATGGACATTATTAGGGAGCTTCAGGAAAGGAATTTGACACTGGCGGCTCAGCTTGGGGTGACTACAGAACGAATCAGGAACCTGGAGAGCAAGGTAAAGCTGCTAACTGGTGCCAAGCAACGACCGTGGTGGAAACGATTACTACGCCTGCCAAGTTGAATGTAGAGGGAATTATATTAATTTATGCTTAGGCTAGCTTAAATTTTGATTCTGGGACGTCTCATCACTATTCCCATACGGACCACAACTATGCGCCTTGGGGGGAATACTCAATGGGTAAAACCTGGCGAGTCATTACTGTCCTCGGGAAATGAAGGCTATAACTCTGCGCTCAAAGACACTTCGCTCAAGAAGGACACGGTGCCCACATTTAAGGCATTTAATCCCTATATGAGCGCCGAGCCTGACTACCCGCCACTCATAGCTGCTGCAGGGGTGCTTCTTCTTGAGGCGAACCACATCGCCCAGCCTTATCTCCATAACCATTCTTTTTTACCTAAAAGCTGATGTTTGGTTATGAGGTGAGGGTAGCTCGATAATTGTTAATCTGTTCCCTGAGTTCGTAGGCAGCGCGCCGGGCGGCCTGGGCAAAATCTTTGCCCTTTGAGGCATATATAATTTGCCGTGACGAGTTGATGATTGTCTTCTTCCCCTGAGCGTTAACCCCATAGCGGACTACTGAAGCTAAATCTCCCCCCTGGGCACCAATACCTGGTATTAGCAGTGGCATATCGGGGTAACTGTTTCGAATCAGCCTTAGTTCCTCAAGGTAGGTAGCGCCAACAACCAGCCCTATATTGCCGTATATGTTCCACTGACTAGCTTTAAAGGCTACGAACTCAAATAGGGGACGATAGCTGTGCTCCTCAGTCTCACAGCGAAGAGACTGGAAGTCAACGGCACCAGGGTTTGATGTCCGGCACAAAATGAAT